>NZ_JAPNNW010000012.1:0-105355 GCF_027853465.1 Allofournierella sp. CML151
AACCGCCGGACCTCTGAAAGGAGGTCCGGCGGTTCTTTTTTTGTAATAGGAGTGCAAAATCGACAAAAAGTATTAAATTATTGCGCCAAAACGCAAAAGAAAAATTGTAAACCGCGCGAGATTTTGATATGATTAAAATAACGCGATAAAATGCGGAAACGGGGGAGAAAGAAAAATGTGGCCCGGGGAACGGGCCGGTTTCCGTGTTTTGAGGAAGGAATGGAAAGAGGATGGAGTTTGTGCTGGGAACGGCGGCCTTTGCCGCCTTTTTTGCCTATGACGTGAACAGCGTCCGCCCGGTACGGCCCTGGTTCCACCGGCTGTTCGCGGTGGGCTGCGCACTGCTGGCCGCAGCCACCGGATTGCTGGTGTGGAACTGTCGGGCCATTTTTGCGTTTAACGGGCTTGTGCTGGCGCTGGCCGTGCTGGCAGTGGTGTTTTTGGCCCTGATGGTCTACACCCTGTTTTTTGCGCTGCCCTTCAGTGCCACCTATCTGGAAGAAAACGCCCCCCGCAAGGCTTACACCGGGGGAATGTATGCGCTGTGCCGCCACCCCGGCGTGCTCTGGTTCGCCGGGGCGTATCTGTGCCTGGGGCTGCTGCTGGGCACGCCCAAAGCAGCGGTGTTCGCTCTGGTCATGACCGGGCTGAACATCGCTTACGTTCTGTTTCAGGACCGTTGGACCTTCCCCCAAAGCTTTGTGAACTATGAGGAATACCGCCGCACCACGCCCTTTCTGCTGCCCACGCCGGGCAGCGCCGTGCGCTGTGTGCGGACCTGGAAAGGGGGCGCGGAGCAATGAGCCTGCAGGATAAGCTGGACCGTCAGGAGTACGACGAGGTATGGAGCCAGTATTGCGGCTTTCTGGACCTGAGCATGGAGGAATACATGGCCATTCAGCGGCGGCTGATGACCGAGCAGATTCAGCTGTGGAGCGGCTGCATGCTGGGGCAGTCCATCCTGAAGGGCAAAAAGCCCGCCACCATTGAGGAGTTCCGCCGCATGGTGCCCCTGACCAGCTACGAGGACTACGCCGACATTCTGCTGCGCAAGAACGCCAGTATGCTGCCGGACAATCCGGTCATCTGGATTCAGACCACCTGGGAGGGCGGGCGGCATCCCATCAAGCTGGCCCCCTACACCCGCAGCATGCTGGATACCTTCCGGGACAATGTGGTGGCCTGCCTGATTCTGAGCACCAGCCGCAAGAAGGGCAGCTTCAATGTGGACAAGACCGACAAGGTGCTCTACGGCCTGGCCCCGCTGCCCTATGCCACCGGCCTGTTCCCGCTGGCGCTGAACGAGGCCATCGACATCAAGTTCCTGCCCGCCGTGAAGGATGCGGTGAACATGAGCTTCAGCGAGCGCAACAAGCTGGGCTTCAAGATGGCCATGCAGCAGGACGTGGAATACTTCTTCGGCCTGGGCAGCGTGGCCTACGCGGTGAGCCAGAGCCTTTCCCAGATGGGCGGCAAGGCGAAGCTGAAGCCCGCCGATCTGCTTAAGTTCCGGCCGGATATGCTGCTGCGCATCGCCCGGGCAAAGAGCCGCTGCAAAAAGGAGAACCGGCCCTTAAAGCCCAAGGACCTGTTCCATCTGAAGGGCTTCATGGTGGCGGGCACCGACAACCGCTGCTACAAGGACGATCTGGAGGAGCTGTGGGGCGTGCGGCCCATGGAGCTGTTCGCCGGCACCGAGCCCTCCATCATCGGCACCGAGACCTGGACCCGCAACGGCATGTATTTCTTCCCGGATACCTGCTTCTATGAATTTTTGCCCATTGCCGACACCATCCGCCTGATGGACGAGCCGGACTACACCCCCCGCACCTACCTGATGGATGAGGTGGTGCCCGGCGAAATCTACGAGATTGTGCTCACGGTGCTCAAGGGCGGCGCCTTCGCCCGCTACCGGGTGGGCGATACCTACCGCTGCGTGGGGCTTTCCAGCCGGGAGGACGGCACCAGTATCCCCCGCTTTGAGTACGTGGACCGGGTGCCTGCCATCATCGACATCGCGGGCTTTACCCGCATTTCCGAGCAGGGCATCCAGAACGTGCTGGATCTCTCCGGCCTGCCGGTGGTGGGCTGGGTGGCTCTGAAGGAGTACACCGCCGAGAACCGGCCCTACTTCCATCTGTATGTGGAGGTGGAAAAGAGCGAGTTTTTGAACCGGGCGGTGAACACCCAGGTGCTGCGTGACCTGCTGACCACCTACTTCAAGTACACCGATCAGGACTACCGGGACCTGAAAAAGATCCTGGGCATGGACCCGCTGAAGGTGACCATTCTGCGCAGCGGCAGCTTTGCCGAATACTGCGCGGCCCACGGGCGGCCGCCCCGCCACATGAACCCGGACAATTACGCCATGGAGGCTCTGCTGCAGAACCAGCGCGCCGGAACCTGGCGGCCGGGCAGGAGGTGATTCCAATGGACATGTACGGATATATCTCGGCCATCGCCCTGTTCATCTACGCGGCCATTTTCCTGGTGGTGCTGGCCAGCCGAAAAACAAGGGAGCTGTGGTCCTTTCTGTGGCTGCTGGTGACCATGGTCTGCTGGGCCGGCGGCTCCATGCTCATGCGCTGGCAGGTGGCGCCCTCCTATCAGGTGTGGTACCATGTGTCCATTGCGGGCCTTTTGCTCATGGCCTGCGCCTACTACCGCTTTTTGAGCGACTTTGTGGAAAAGGCTGCCGGAATCTGGGAGAAGATTTATCTGCTGGTCATGGCGGCCATCATTGCGGTGAACGTGAAGACCGGCTTTTTCCTGGCCGCGCCCCGGCTTCTGGACCGGGGCGACGAGGTGGTGTTTGAATATACCATCACCTGGCCGGTGCTGCTGCTGTTTGTTGCGGTGGGCTGGGTCATGGCCCACAGCCTGTACCATCTGTGGAGCGCCTACCGGGAACGGCCCTCCTACCGGGGCCAGTTCAAGCCGGTGACCCAGGGCATTGTGCTCATGTTCGCCGGTCACGCGGCGCTGCTGCTGCCGGTGTTCGTGGGCTTCCCCATCGACATTCTGGCCGGTGTGGGCAACGCGCTTTTGCTGTTTTACGCGCTGGTGAAAAAGCGGCTGTTCAAGCTGCGGCTGCTGGCCTCCGAGAGCGTGTGCTACATGGTGGGCCTGATGCTCACCTTCATCCTGTTCTATAACCTCAAGCCCTACCTGATGAAGAATCTGGAGGCGCTGGTGCCCGCCGCGGGCGACTATGAGGTGATTCTGTTCGCGGTGTTCTTCTTTGTGACCGCAGGCATCTTCTCCTGGCTGTGGCGCAAGCTGGTGAACAACGTGTTCGTGCGGGAGGAGAACCGCCAGAGCGAGGCGCTGAACGAATACAGCACCGCGGTGGCCCGCCTTTTGAACGTGCAGGACATCCTGGAAAAAACCGTGGAGGTGATCCGGGAGGGGGCCAGCGTGGGTGGTGTGTACGTGTGCACCCGCAACGCGGCCACCGGCGACTATGACGCCCGCTACAGCGACCAGCCCCTGAAGGACCTTTCCTTCTCCATCCGGGCGGACAGCCCGCTGGTACGGGTGCTGCGCCGCAGCCAGTGCATCAGCTGGCGGCAGTTCGAAACCACCGTGGACTACAAGGCCATGTGGGACAGCGAGAAAAATCAGCTGCGCTACCTGCGGGTGGCGGGCGGTGTGGCGCTCACCGGCGAGGAGGGCGACATGCCCGGTCTGATTTTGGTGTCCGAGGGTCAGGGCAAGCACCGGGTCGGCGGCCAGGACATGCAGTGGATGCTGTCGGTGGCGTCGGTGGCCTCCATGGCCCTGAAAAACGCCGCCCTCTATGAGCAGGCCTACCACGAGGCACGGGTGGATGACCTGACCGGCCTTTTGAACCGCAAGCACTTTTTGCAGGTGCTGGAGGAGCAGTTTGAAACCACCCGGGAGAGCACCCTGGCTCTGATGATCGTGAACGTGGACGACTTCAAGCTGTACAACCAGCTTTACGGCCAGAAGGAGGGGGACCTGGCCCTGCGCCGCATTGCGGAGATCATCCGCAGCAGCGTGGGCGAAAATGGCTTTGTGGCCCGCTACAGCGGCAAGGAATTCGCGGTGCTGCTGCCCCGCTACGATGTGCTGGCCACCCGCACCCTGGCGGAATCCATCCGGGATCAGGTGTTCAACATGAACCGCCGCACCGTGGATCACAAGCTGAAGGTGCTCACCTTAAGCATCGGCATCAGCGCCGCCCCCTTCGACGCCTCCACCAGCCGGGAGCTGATGGACAACGCCGACATGGCGGTGTACCATGTGAAGCACAGCGGCAAGAACGGCATCGAGATCTTCCAGTCGGTGCTGCGCAAGGCGGACGGCGAGACCGAAAAGGCGGACCACGCCCACATCTACCAGGAATACGAGCAGACGGTGCTGGCCCTGATGGCGGCCATCGACGCCAAGGACCACTACACCTTCAGCCATTCCCATAACGTGGCCTACTATGCCACCTCGCTGGCGAAGGCCGCGGGCCTGAACGCGGACATGATCGAGATTGTGCGCCAGGCAGCCCTGCTGCACGACATCGGCAAGATCGGCATCCCTGAGACGGTGCTGAACAAGAACGGCAAGCTCACCGAGGAGGAGTATGAGCAGATGCAGGGCCACGTGGAGGCAGCGGTGGGCATCATCCGCTATCTGCCCGCCCTGGATTACATCATCCCGGCGGTGATCGGCCACCACGAGCGGTACGACGGCCGGGGCTATCCCCGGCGCATCGGCGGGGAGGACATTCCGCTGCTGGCGCGTATCCTCTGCATCGCCGACTCCTTCGACGCCATGACCAGCAAGCGCTGCTACAAGGAGGCTGTGAGTCTGGAGCGGGGCATCCAGATTCTCACCGAGGAGGCGGGCCGCCAGTTCGACCCAAAGCTTGTGCCGGTATTCGTGGCCGAGCTGAAGCGGGGCGGAATCCAGCTGGCCAGCCAGCGTAAGAGCGCAGGCCAATAACCCAAACTGCCCATGGCTTTTTCCCCGCCCGCAGGCGGCGGGGGAAAAGCCATTGCTGTTTTACACCAGAGGCGCAATATTTTGCCAAAAACGGAAAACCATAAGCAAGCGGCGCACCACCCGTTTGGGGTAGAATAAAAAGGGCGCCGCCGCACAAGGGAGCACCGAAAAGGAGGACCTACCATGGACAATATGACCTTTGAACAGGCCGAGCAGCTGCTCACTGCCGCCCAGAAGGACCGGATCGCCCGGTGCCTGTGGGAGGAGCTGAAGCTGCCCCAGGGGCTGAACGAGGTGGAAAAGGCCTTTGCCTTTGGCCTTTACACCTTTGTGCAGTACGAGGACAAGGGCGCGCTGCGCAGCTACTTTATGTCCGAAGCGGGACCGGCCGAGCCGGAGCAGCCCGCCCCGGCCCCCGCACCGCAGCCCAAGCCGGAACCGGCACCGAAGCCGCAGCCGGAACCGGTGCCTGCCCCGGAGCTGCCCCGGACCCGCCCGGACGCGTGTGTGGAAAACCCCGGTTTGTTGGAAAACAAACATACTGAACCGGTAGGAATAAGCTATACTCATGCCGTACCCGAAACACCGGCCCCTGCCGCCGCGCCGCTCAAGGCCGAACCGGCAGCGGGCGCAAGCAAAGGAGGACGGCCCATGTATCCCTACATTAAAAATATTCCCCACGAGCAGACCCAGGACCTGGCAGCGCTGGTGAGCGTGCAGCCGGGCCAGATCGTCAGCCGTACCCTGGCCCAGAACCCGGCGGTGAGCCTGACCCTGTTCGCCTTTGATGCGGGCGAGGAGATCAGCACCCATTCCTCCGAGGGCGACGCCATGGTGCAGGTGCTGGAGGGCGAGGGCCTGTTCACGGTGGACGGCACCGAGCACACGGTTTCGGCCGGTCAAGTGCTGGTGATGCCCGCGGGCAAGCCCCACGCGGTGTATGCGCCCCGCAGCTTCAAGATGCTGCTCACCGTGGTGTTCCCCCGCAAGGACTGAGGAACCCTTAAAAGTTGTTTTACCGCGGCCCGGCCCGGGGAAGGAGAGAGCCCTGCGCCCCGCCCGCGATAACGCCCAGCGATGGGCGGACCGATATTTATTTACCATCCAAATACAGGAGGGCACAGGCCAATGAGACAGGAATGGAAGGATTTTACCCCCGGCGTCTGGCAGAATGAGATCAACGTGCGGGACTTCATCCAGAAAAACTACACCCCCTACGAGGGCGACGAAAGCTTCTTGCAGGGCCCCACCAAGGAGACCACCGAGCTGTGGGATCAGGTGATGGACCTGACCGCCAAGGAGCGGGAGGCAGGCGGCGTGCTGGACATGGACACCCGCGTCATCTCCACCATCACCTCCCACGGTCCCGGTTATCTGGACCAGAGCAAAGAGAAGATCGTGGGCTTCCAGACCGATAAGCCCTTCAAGCGCTCGCTGCAGCCCAACGGCGGCATCCGCATGGCCATGAAGGCCTGCGAGGACAACGGCTACCATGTGGACCCGGAAGTGGTGGAGATCTACACCAAATACCGCAAGACCCACAACGAGGGTGTGTTCGACGCTTACACCCCCGAGATGCGCGCCTGCCGCTCCAGCCACATCATCACCGGTCTGCCCGACGCCTACGGCCGCGGCCGCATCATCGGCGACTACCGCCGCGTGGCCCTGTACGGTGTGGACCGCCTGATCGAGGACAAGCAGAACCAGAAGGACTCCACCCGCGTGATCATGTATTCCGACGTAATCCGTGAGCGCGAGGAGCTGAGCGAGCAGATCAAGGCCCTCAAAGAGCTGAAGGAGCTGGGCAAGATCTACGGCTTCGATATCTCCCAGCCCGCCAAGAACACCCAGGAGGCCATCCAGTGGCTGTACTTCGGCTACCTGGCCGCCGTGAAGGAGCAGAACGGCGCCGCCATGAGCCTGGGCCGCACCAGCACCTTCCTGGACATCTACGCCCAGCGCGACCTGGCCGACGGCACCTTCACCGAGAGCGAAATTCAGGAGATGGTGGACCACTTCATCATGAAGCTGCGTCTGGTCAAGTTCGCCCGTACCCCCGAGTACAACGCCCTGTTCAGCGGCGACCCCACCTGGGTCACCGAGTCCATCGGCGGCGTGGGCATCGACGGCCGGCCCCTGGTCACCAAGATGAGCTTCCGCTACCTGCACACCCTGGAGAACCTGGGCACCGCTCCCGAACCCAACATGACCGTGCTCTGGTCCACCCGGTTGCCCCTGGCCTTCAAGCGCTACTGCGCCAAGATGAGTATCGCCACCAGCTCCATCCAGTATGAGAACGATGACCTGATGCGGGTGACCCACGGCGACGACTACGCCATCGCCTGCTGCGTGTCCAGCATGCGGGTGGGCAAGGAGATGCAGTTCTTCGGCGCCCGCGCCAACCTGGCCAAGTGCCTGCTGTACGCCATCAACGGCGGTGTGGACGAGATCAGCAAGAAGCAGGTGGGTCCCCGCTTCCGTCCCATCGAGGACGAGTACCTGAACTACGAGGACGTGATGCAGCGCTTCGACGACATGATGCAGTGGCTGGCCCGGGTGTATGTGAATGCTCTGAACATTATCCATTACATGCACGACAAGTACTGCTACGAGCGCATCCAGATGGCCCTGCACGACAAGGAGGTCACCCGCTGGTTTGCCACCGGCATTGCGGGTCTGTCCGTTGTGGCTGACTCCCTGAGCGCCATCAAGTACGCCAAGGTGAAGACCATCCGGGACGAGAACAACATCGTGGTGGACTACGAGGTGGAGGGCGACTTCCCCAAGTACGGCAACGACGACGACCGTGTGGACCAGATCGCCCACGACATCGTGCACCGCTTCATGCAGCACATCAAGTCCAACCACACCTACCGCGGCGGCAAGCCCACCACCTCCATCCTGACCATCACCTCCAACGTGGTGTACGGCAAGAACACCGGCTCCACCCCGGACGGCCGTAAGGGCGGCGAGCCCTTCGCCCCCGGCGCCAATCCCATGCACCACCGCGACAGCCACGGTGCGGTGGCGTCCCTGAGCTCGGTGGCAAAGCTGCCCTTCAAGGATGCCCAGGACGGCATCTCCAACACCTTCTCCATCATCCCCGGCGCGCTGGGCAAGGAGGATCAGGTGTTCTTCGGCGAGATCGAGCTGGACATGCCTCACGACTGCGCCTGCTGCGAGCCCAACGTTGAACTGTAAGCGATAACTGCGAACAGGAAAAAAGCAAGCAATCCCCGGCGGCGGGGTACTATCTGCGCCCCGCCCCGTATTTTCAATTCCCCAAGTGAAAAGGAGTGTATTTACCATGAAGATCAGCGATTCTCAGATCGACAACCTGGTTGGCCTGCTGGACGGCTACGCCGAAAAGGGCGGCCATCACCTGAACGTGAACGTGTTCACCAAGGAGACCCTGCTGGATGCGCAGGCCCATCCCGAAAAGTACCCCCAGCTGACCGTGCGCGTGTCCGGCTACGCGGTGAACTTCAACAAGCTCACTAAGGAGCAGCAGGACGAGGTCATCAGCCGTACCTTCCACGAAGGCATGTAAGATGGAAACCGAACAAACTGCGCCGCTCACCGGGCGCATCCATTCGGTGGAAAGCTTCGGCACTGTGGACGGGCCGGGCATCCGGTTCGTGGTGTTCTTTCAGGGCTGCCCCATGCGGTGCGCCTTCTGCCACAACCCGGACACCTGGGCCTTTTCCGGCGGTCAGATGATGACCGCCGACGAATTGCTGGACCAGTACGAGAAGAACAAGAGCTTTTATAAGGGCGGCGGCATCACCGCCACCGGCGGCGAACCGCTGGCCCAGCTGCCCTTTCTCACCGAGCTGTTCCAAAAGGCAAAGCAGCGGGGCATCCACACCTGCCTGGACACCAGCGGTATCTTTTACAATGAGAAAAAGAAAGACCGGTTCGCGGACCTGTTCGCGGTCACCGATCTGGTGCTGCTGGACTTCAAGCACAGCGACGAGGCGGGCCACAAGGCCCTGACCGGCCAGCCCCAGGCCCCGGTTCTGGCCTTCGCCGCCGCGCTGGAGGCTGCGGGTGTGCCCATGGTGGCCCGTCATGTGGTGGTGCCCGGCCGCACCGACGGCGAAGAGCACCTGCACCGGCTGGGCCGGATGCTGGGTGGCTACCGGAACCTGAAGGGGCTGGAGGTGCTGCCCTACCATACCATGGGCGTGAACAAATACAAGGCCCTGGGCCTTGACTACCCCCTGGAAGGGGTGCCCGCCCTGGAAAAGGCAGCCGCCGCCAGCGCCCGGCAGATTCTGCTGGACGAGATCCGCGCCGTGCGCACCGGCCGGCAAACCCCCTGAGCTTTATTCAGAAACAGAAAACTCCCCCGCTTGCAGCGTTTGCCGCAGGCGGGGGAGTTTTTGTTTTGTGATTGATTCAGGGGCATTGCAGCCGCAGGCCCCGGCGCTGGGTGTAGTATTCCAGTGCGTCCCGCACTGTTTTTTCCGGCCAGCCGGTGGCCTCCGCCAGCTGCCAGGGCTCGGTGTAGCCGTCCGCCACCAGTTCCTGCAATTCCGAAAAGGGCAGGTAATGCTCGTAGTGCCAGCGGTTGGCTCGGTCCTCGTGCTGGGCCACCAGCTCGAAGGGGCTGTGCACCGCGTGGGTGGCTCCGGTGGCGCAGTGGCCCACCTCGTGGGCCAGCGCGGCGGCGTAGTCCGCCATGGTCTCGAACTGGTCAAAGTCCAGAAAAATGCCGTAGCGGCCGTCCATTTCCAGGGTGGCGGCGTCTGCAAAGCCGATGGAATAGGGAATCAGCGCCACGCCCAGACGGCGCGCGTCCTGATAAATTGTTGCCAATGATACCATGCGGCCCTCCCGGCGGTCAGTTTCCGCTGCCATGCTGCTGGGCCAGCTTGAACAGACGCGCCATTTCCAGTAATTTTTGCTTGTTTTCCTCGGTCAGGTCCTTGCTCTCGTTGTGCAAGGCATAGGTGAAGTCGTCGAAGGTGACGGTGGGCATGCCGTACAGATAGTTCATGTCCACCCCGAACAGGGCCGCGATGGCCTCCATGGTGGCGGTGTCCGGTTCCCGCTCGCCCCGCTCATACATGCTGATGGCGCTGCGGCTGATGCCCAGGCGCTCGGCCAGCTGGGGCTGGGTAAGCCCCTTCTGCAGCCGAAGCTGCTTTAAGATGGATGCAAATTGACCCATACGATCGACTCCTTTCCGGTTTCTGTATTGATAATAGCACGAAATGTGGATTTTGTAAAGAAAATATCCACAAAGGGTGTTGACACGATTCGTGAATTGATGTAGAATAAAGCCACCGAACAAACCGGAATATTTTTCCATAAAATCCGGATCGGTGTATTTTTTTATTTTATAAAGACACGAAACGTGGCTTTATAAAAATTATTTATTATACCACAAAAAGTGCCCGATAACTCGGGCCGCAAAGGAGGGCGATGCGGTGGGAAACTGGCAGGGCCTCGGGCCGAACCGGGGCCGATTTGTGAACGGGGCCGACGGCTTTGCCGTCGCCTGCCGGGGCTGCGGCATCCTGCAATGGGATGAGCGGGCGGCAGAGGCGGTGGAGTTCAGGGCCATGCTGGTGGAATGGTATTTTTCGGGCAACTGGATCTGGAAGGAGGACGAGCATGAACACGAAATGGACCTGGCGGGGCTGCGCGCGCTGCCAATGGAAGCGGGACGGCGAGGGCAACTGCCTTTTGCCGGTGTGTATGAAGCAGGTGTACAGAGGGAGGAAAAAGCGGAATGAACAGCAGAGCCGAGACCTTGGAGTTTTTGCGCAGTTATCAGACCCAGCTGCACGAGGCGCGTCTGGTGAGCGAGCAGCTGCGGGAGCTGGAGGCGGTGATCACCCGGATCACACCCTACCTTGGCCAGGGGGTGCAGGTGGTGCGGGGGCCGAATCTGCATAAGCTGGAGCAGAGCGTGGAGCGGCTGGAAGCGCTGCGGGGCGAATTGGCCCAAAAGCTGGACGCGGCGGCCAAGGCCCAGGCCCGGGTGGTGGTGGCCATCGAGCTGCTGGAGGACGAGCGCACCCGCCAGATGATGCGGGCACGCTATCTGCTGAACAAGACCTGGCCGGACATCAGCCGTATGCTGGACACCGACGAGCGCTGGCTGCGCCGCCAGCACGAGCGGGCGCTGAAGTGCCTCAGCCTGCAGGGCATCGCCCCGGCGGCATGAAAACGGCGAAAAGCCCGGATGAAACCCCAAATTGACCCTTGAAAAGCCCGGAAAAAAGTGAAAATTGACCCTTGGAAAGCCCGGTTCGACCCGTGCTATCCTGTATCATGAGGAAAGTAGGCGGCGGGGCCCGGAACATAAACCGGGCTCCCCGCCTTTTTCCATCCCATTTTTACAGGAAAGGAGTGTGAGTGCCGATGGCCGCGCGCAAAAAAGAGGACCCCGCCCAGCGGCTGCGCCAGGAGCTGATGGCCATTGCCATGGGGGAAAAGGCCTACCCGGAATACGGCAAGAACGGCGAGGAGATGATGCAGCTGCCCAGCCTTGCCAGCCGGATGAAGGCCATGGAGATGCTGGCAAAGCTGCTGGATGCCCCGGCGGTGGAGCCTGCGCCCCGGGTGGTGCTGGTGGATGACATCCAGTGAACGCCGGGCGCTGGGCGGGCTGATCGCCCCGGCCTTCCACGAGGCCCACAAGGCGGTGCGCCGGGGGCAGGTGGGGGAGCTGGTGCTCACCGGCGGGCGGGGCAGCGCCAAAAGCAGCTGTGCGGCCATTGAGCTGCTGGTGCAGCTGCTGCGCCACCCGGACTGCCATGCCGTCGCCCTGCGCCGGGTGGGCCGGACCCTGCGCACCAGCGTGTGGAGCCAGCTGCTCTGGGCGCTGGAGCGGATGGGTCTGGACGGGGAATTCGAGCCCAACCTGAGCCGGATGGAGCTGGTGCGAAAAACCACCGGCCAGTGCGTCTGGTGCTTCGGGCTGGACGACGCGGCCAAGCTGAAGAGCATCAAGCCCCCCTTCGGGTACATCGGGGCGGTCTGGTTCGAGGAGCTGGATCAGTTCTCCGGCCCGGACCAGGTGCGCAGCGCTGAGCAGAGCCTTTTGCGGGGCCAGGGGCAGAGCCTTGTAATCAAGAGCTTCAACCCGCCCCCGCTGCCCTCCAGCTGGGTCAACCGGTATGTGCGCCAGCCGAAGCCCGGCATGCTGGTGGTCCATTCCGACTACCGAAGCCTGCCGCCCCACTGGCTGGGCGAGCGCTTTTTGCAGGAGGCCGAGCACCTGCGGCTGACCAACGAGCGGGCCTACCGCCACGAATACCTGGGCCAGGTGGTGGGCAGCGGCAGTCTGGTGTTCGAGAATGTGAAGCTGATCCCCATCCGGGAGGAGGAGATCGCCCGGCTGGAACGGCGATACCACGGGGTGGACTGGGGCTGGTTCCCGGACCCCTGGGCCTTCAACAGCTGCGGCTACGACGCCGCCCGGCGGGTGCTGTACATCTTCGACGAGGCCACCCGCCGCCGCACCTCCAACGCGGACACCGCCCGTATCCTGCTGGAAAAGGGCGTCTGCGCGGGGGACAGCGAGACCCTCATTGCGGACAGCGCCGAGGAGAAAAGCTGCCGGGATTACCGGTCCATGGGCCTGCCCTGCCGGGGTGCGGAAAAGGGGCCCGGCAGCGTGAAGGCGGGCATGAAGTGGCTGCAAAGCCTGGCGGAAATCCGCATCGACCCGGCCCGCTGCCCGGACACCGCCAAGGAGTTCAGCGAGTATGAGTACGACCGGGACCGCTCCAGCGGCCAGGTGCTGGAGGGCTACCCGGACCGGGACAATCACCACATCGACGCGGTGCGCTATGCCACCAGCCGCATCTGGCGGCGGGCGGGGGGCTGAGCCGTGCCGGAAAAACAGGAAAGGAGAGAACAAATGCGCAAAATGAAGGAATGGTTCTGGCGGTGCTTTCTGCCGGAGTGGGCGCGGGACCAGCTGATGCGGGAGAACGCGGCCCTGCGGGCCAGAGAGGACCGGCTGAACCGGGAGATCGAGCGGCTGGAGGCCTACATCCAGGGCATGCAGGCAGGGGTGCGGGCCCGCAACCGGCTGGCCGCCCGCAGCTGGGAGGTGGAGGAATGAGCGTGTTCGGCGCCGCGCTGGGGCGGCAGATCAGCAGCTTTGCCCAGGCCTACCCCGGCGCGCGGGACTGCACCACCGCCGCCATGAACGCCGCCATTGAGGACTGGTTCCGCCTTTACTTTGACCGGGAGGTGACCGACGAGGAAGACCCCTGCCAGCGGCTGCCCTACACGGTGGTGAGCAAGCTGAGCCGCAGCTGCTTTGCCGAGTACCGGGCCGTCGCCGACGGGGGCGAGCCCTTTGTGGCCGGGGTGCTGGCCGGGCTGGAAACGGTGCGCCGCAAGGCCATGCAGCTGGCCCTGATCGGGGGCGAGGCCTGGCTCAAGCCGGTGCCGGGGCCCGGGGGCTTTGCTTTTTCGGTGATGCGGCGGGACATGGTCACGGTGCTGGGCCGCTCGCCGGACGGCGAGGCTACCGCCCTGGGCAGCGCGGAGCTGACCATGGAAAACGGCAAGTTTTATACCCTTCTGGAGCGCCGCAGTCTGGACGAGGCGGGCCGTCTGGTGATCGAGAACAAGCTGTTTTGCAGCTGGGACGGCCAGAGCATCGGCACGCCGGTGAGCCTTTCCGCCCTGCCCCGGTATGCGGCGCTGGAGCCCAAGGCGGTGGTGGGCGACGTGGGCGGTCTCGGCCTTGTGAGCCTGCGCCTGCCGCTGGAAAACTGCGTGGACGGCAGCCCCGACCCGGTGAGCGTTTACGCCGCGGCGGCGGGGCTGATCCACAACATCAACCGGAACGAGCGCCAGCTGGACCGGGAGTTCGACCACGGCGAGAGCAGGGTGTTCGCCTCGGCGGACCTGCTGGACAAGCGAAAAAACGGCCGCCCGGTGCTGCCCCCCGGTCTCTTCGTGGGCATCGACGACGACATCGCCAACACCGGCGTGACCGTGTTCGCCCCCGCCCTGCGGCAGGAGAGCTTTCTGGCCCGCAAGCGAGAGTACCTGCGCAATCTGGAAAGCCTGATCGGCTTAAAGCGGGGCATTCTGGGCGAGGTGGAGGCTGCACAGCGCACCGCCACCGAGGTGACCAGCAGCCAGGGCGACTACAGCCTGACCATCCAGGAGCTGCAGCAGCTGTGGGAGAGCGCGGTGCGCCGGGCGGTGGCCCTCTGCGGCAGGCTGGGCAGGATGTACCGGATTCCCGGCGCCTTCCAGCCGGATCCGGCGCGGGCGGTACGCATCGACTGGGGCAACGGCGTTCTGTTCGATAAGGACAGGGAATGGGCCGACACCATGCAGCTGGTGAACGCCGGGCTGCTGAAGCCGGAGATCGCCCTGGCCTGGAAATACAGTCTGCCCTGGGAGACCGACGAGGACCTGGCCCGGGTACGCCGGCGGCTGATGCCCGAGGCAAAGGCCCCAAACGATTCATGAAAAAAGGCTTGCAGGTTTCGCAAAGAACCGCAGGCCTTTTGTTTTGCCCGAAACCCTGAAAAAAGAAAGGAGAACACAATGCAGGAATGGCTGAAGGAGCTGCTGGGCGAGGCCTACACCCCCCAGCTGGAGGAATCGCTGACCGCCGCGCTTGCCCAGCGCTTTGTGAACAGGGAGGAGCTGGACACCCGGCAGGCCAGATGGAAGACCGAGCTGGAGACCGCCCGCGCCCAGGCCGCCGACTGGAAGCAGCAGGCCGAGCAGGCCCGCAAGTCGGCGGAGGAGCAGGTGGCAGCGGCCCGCTTTGACGCGGCACTGAACACCGCCATCGGCAGGGCGGGCGGCCGCAGTGAAAAGGCCATCCGGGCCCTGCTGGACCTGGACAGCCTGCGCACCAGTGCCGACCCGGAGGGAGCCATCGCTGCCGCGCTGGAGCAGCTGGAGCAGGAAAACGGCTATCTCTTCGGCGGCATCACTCCGCCCCCCTACGCGGCGGGTACCGGTGCGGGCGCGCCCGGCGGCGAGCCGGATGAGCTGCTGCGCCGGGCCTTCGGGCTGGGCCGTGTCTGACCGGAGAACACCGGGGCCCCGGGGGCCTCCCGCGTTTTTGCCCCGCTGTTTTATGAAGCTTGAAATAAACAATTCGTATATATCAAGGAGGAAAATACACTATGGCTAACAAGATTACCACCGCAGGCAAATTCATCCCTCTGCTGGACGAGGTGTACCGCACCGTGTCCCTCACCGCCAAGCTGGACGGCCCCGAGGAGCTGGTGCGCCAGGGCGCCAACGCCAACGAGCTGATCATCCCCATGATCGAGCTGCAGGGCCTGGGCGACTACGACCGCAACAGCGGTTATGTGTCCGGCGACGTGACCCTGACCAACGAGACCGTGAAGTGCAACTTCGACCGGGGCCGCATGTTCACCGTGGACAACATGGACGACGCGGACAGTGCCGGCATCGCCTTCGGCCGTCTGGCGGGCGAGTTCATCCGCACCAAGGTGGCCCCCGAGCTGGACGCCTTCCGCTTCGCCAGCTACGCCTCCAAGGAGGGCGTGACCCAGAAGGAGGAGACCCTCGATGATGGCGCGGCGGTGCTGGCCGCTCTGCGCGTTGCCACCAACGCCATGGACGAGGCCGAGGTGCCCATGGAGGACCGCCACCTCTTCATCACCCCCACCCTGGACGGCATGATCGCTGATCTGGACACCACCAAGAGCCGGGAGATTCTGTCCCGCTTTGCCAGCAAGACCCTGGTGCCCCAGACCCGCTTCTACACCGCCATCGACCAGAAGGACGGCCACACCGGCGGCCAGGAGGCGGGCGGCTACGCCAAGGCGGACGACGGCAAGGAGCTGAACTTCATGGTCATCTACAAGCCCGCCCTGATCCAGTTTGAAAAGCACGTGGCTCCCAAGATCGTGACCCCCGACCAGAACCAGGAGGCGGACGCCTACAAGTACGGCTACCGCAACGTGGGCGTGGCCGACGTGTACAAAAACAAGCTGGCCGGCGTGTACGCCAGCCACAAGTCCGCCTGAGCCTATGGTGGAGTACGCATTTTACCGGGACGTTTGGGCCGGTGAGATGACCGAGCAGGAGTTCGCGGCGGCCGAGCGGGCCGCCGCGGCTCAGCTGGGGCGCTATAAGCGCATCTACCGGGTAACGGCCCCGGAAGAAAACAGTGAGGCCCTGGCGGTGTGCGCCATGGCCGAGGCGATCCACTTTTATGAAGCGGCGGAAAACGGCCAGCTGCTGGCCGGGATGCAGCTGGGCAGCCTGAGCCAGACCAGCGCCGCCCCCGCGCCGGATCTGAGCCCCGCTGCCAAAAGCCGGGAGCTCTACCGCTGCGCCGGGCTGTATCTGGACATCCGGCGGGATGAACAGGGGGTGGCGGCATGCGGCTGACCGGGGGCTTGCCGGATTATCGCTTCTGCACCCACACCGCCACGGTGTATCACGCGGTGTTCCGGCCGGAATTTTCCTGCCGCCGCACGGTGCTGAAGGGAGTCTATCTGGATGAGCGGGATTCCGGCGGGGCGGATTCCATCGGCTCCACCGGCCAGCGGTACTGCTTTTTGCTGGCGCCCTGCGGCGGGCAGTGGCCCGCCTGGCGGCCCGGCGGCGAGGGCGCGCAGCCGGGGGAGAACTGGTTTTCGCTGGAGCCGGGGGACCGGGTGCTGCCCGGCGAGGGCCCGGAAATCGAGACGGCGGACCAGTGGCGGGCCTTTGTGCCCGCGGCGGTGCCGGGCCTTGCGGTGATCCGTGAGGTGGCGGCCAAGCGGCTGGGCGGCCGGGTGCGCCACGTGGAGGCCCAGACCGAATGGTACAAAAAATGGTAAAGGAGGGAAACAGCATGCTGGAACAGCTGCGCGAATGGCTGGAAGGCTGGCCCGGCTGGGACAGCACACCGGAAATCGCCATCGACGGGCTGGACCTGGCGAGCGGCGCGGTGTCGCTGCGGCCGGGCGGCGCGTCCGAGAGCAGTTTTCAGGGGAACATCCTGGGCGGGGGCCGGCTTTCCACCAGCTACCGGTTCTGGCTGGAGCTGCGGCTGGAAAAGCCGGTGGGCGACCCCGGCGCGGGGCTGCACAACGCGGCTCTGGTGCTGGCCTTGCAGGACTGGGTGAACACCCAGAACGCCCGGGGCCGGGTGCCCCTGCTTTTTGAATCCGGCCGCCAGAGCCTGCGGGCGCTGGGAGCCGGGCTGCAGCAGGCCGGGCCGGATGGCCTTGCCCGCTACCGGCTGGAGCTGGTGGCGGAACACATCACCGAACTGAAAGGAGAAACAGATGGAGAAGAACAAGAAGATTGAGCGCAAGTGGATGGCCCACTACATCGACGCCGCCGAGCCCGGCGCGCTGGAGGGCAGCCCCAATTATGTGCGGCTGGGCAAGGACCTGGAGGAGTACAGCCCCGAGCTGAGCGCCAACGTGGAAAAGACCCGGAACATTCTGGGGGAAAGCACCACCCTGGTGACCAGCTACGAGAAGAGCGGCAGCGTGGAGACCTACTACGCGGTGGTGGGTGACCCCCTGTTCGAGCGGCTGCAGGGCATCGTGGACGAGTGCAAGGTCCTGGACGGCTGCAACACCACCGTGGTGGAGGTGCACATGTGGGAAGAGGAGGACCCGGAAAGCGGCTTCCCCGCCGTGAAGGACGACGCGGTCATCGAGGTGAGCAGCTACGGCGGCGACGCCAATGGCTACCAGATCCCCTTCAACATCCATTACAAGGGTGCGCCGGTGAAGGGCCACTTTAAGGCGGACACCAAGACCTTTACCCCGGCCGAGGAGTAAGCCGTTCAATCACTCCGCCCGGGCCGGGAAGCAGTGGCCCGGGCGGTTTTTTACAGCAATGCAGAACAGGGAGGAATACAAATGCAGGAATTGAACATCGACACCGGCGTGCGGGAATATCGGATCAACGGCGGCGGGGTGCTGCGCTTCAACCCCAGCGACCCCAACGTGTACAGCCGGTTTTTGCAGGCGGCGGACCGGATCGCCGCCATTGAACAGGAAATGGCCGAAGAGGGCCGCGCGGCCCAGGCCACCGGCCAGAAGGCTTTGGAGCTGTTGGCAAAGGCCGACCGGTCGGTGAAGGAGGTGCTGGCCTGGGTGTTCGGCGAGGAAAACGACTTCGACCGGCTGCTGGGCGGCGTGAACCTGATGGCGGTGGCCGCCAACGGCGAGCGGGTGGTGACCAATCTGTTCGCGGCGCTGCAGCCCCAGGTGCAGGCCGGGGCCGAGGCCTTTCTGAGCGCGAAGGCCCAGGCCCTTGCCGCCGCCGCGGATGCCCGGGAGGCGGCCCGGCTGGAGGCGGCACGGTGACCGGCTGGGACCTGCCCGAGGCGCTGGAGATCGCCGGGCGCAGCGAGCCCATCCGGGCGGACTTCCGGGAGGTGCTGGAGGTTATCCGCCTGCTGGACGATGCCGACGAACCGCCCGAGGCGCGGGCCTTTCTGGGCATGGGGGTGTTTTACCGGAAGTTTGCCGCCCTGCCCCCGGCGCTGCGCGGGCAGGCCATGGAGGCCATGCTCCGGTTTCTGGCGGGCGGTGAAGAGGACAGCGGCCCCGCCGGTCCCCGGCTGCTGGACTGGCAGCAGGATCTGCCCCTGATCGTGGCGGACGTGAACAAGGCGGCCGGGTGCGAGATCCGGGCGCTGCCCTTCGTGCACTGGTGGACCTTCCTGGCCTGGTTCGGGGCCATCGGGGAGGGGCAGCTGTCCGCCGTGGTGGCCATTCGGGACAAGCTGCGCCGGGGCAAAAAGCTGGAGGGCTGGGAGCGGGAATTTTATCAGCGCAACCGGGCCCGGGTGGACCTGAAGCCCCGCTACACCCCTGAGGATCTGGCCGAGCGGGAGCGGCTGAACCGGCTGCTGAAGGATTGAGAAAGGAGGGAAACGAATGGACAAGCAAACGACCTGGCTGGACCTGCTGGTGGGCGACGCAAAGCAGGCCGAGCGGGACACCCGCAGCACCGTGATGAAGCTGGCGGCGGATTATCGAAAATTGGGGCTGGACCAGTCCGCCGCGCTGCGGCTGGCCTGGCAGCAGGTGAAGGCCGCGCAGGACGAGGCCGCAACCAGCGCCGGGCAGCTGTTGCAGGTGATGCAGGGGCAGCTGGGTGGGCTGGGGCAGGTGCTGGCGGGCTTTGCCGAGGGGCTGCGCAAAATCGGCGAGGGGGTGCGCTGGCTGCTGTTCGGCGACGGGGCCGATTCGGCCGACGCGCTGGCCCAAAGCAGCCGGGCCGCCGCCAAGGGCCAGCAGACCCTGACCAAAAGCACCAAGGCAGCCGCCAAGGCGGTGGCCCGCACGGTGCTGGGCATCGACGAGCTGAACCTGGTGCAGCAGCAGGCAAGCATCGGGGGCGGTTCCTCTTCCGGCAGCAGCACCGGCGGCACGGCGGGCGAAGAGGTGGACGAGGCCCGGAAAAAATGGATCGGCCTTGTGAACCTGCTCCGCCCGGTGCTGGACGAAGTGAACCGGCTGTTCGCCCCCAGCATCGCGGCCTGGGGCAAGGCCTTCGGTCAGCTGGCCCGGGCCGCCCAGAGCGCCTGGGCCCTCATCCGGGACAGCGCCCTGGAATTGTGGGACACCGCCCTGCGTCCGCTGGGGGAGTATCTGCTGGGGGAGTTCATCCCCAATATCGTGAACGCCTTTTCCGAGACCTTCGCCCCCATCGTGGGCGCGGTGGGCGAGCTTTTTCTGGAGCAGTTCGCCCGGAACTTCTCGCTGGGCTGCCAGCTGGTGGGCGACGCCATCCAGAATTATCTGATGCCGCTGCTGGGCTTTTTGCAGCAGGTGGTGCAGGATATGCTGGCCGCGGTGAGCGAGGCCTGGGCGGTGTACGGCCAGCCCATTCTGGACCGGCTGGCCCAGGGCTTTGAGCAGCTGCGGAACTGGGTGCAGACGCTCTATTACGAGCTGTTGTGCCCGGTGCTGGATGAGCTGATGGCCCGGCTGCAGGAGCTGTGGGAGGAGCATCTGGCCCCTTTGTGGGAAAACCTGACCCTTTTGTTCGGCGCGGTGATGGAGCTGATCGCCATTTTGTGGACCGAGGCCCTTCTGCCGCTTTTGCAGAACATCACCGATACCTTCGCGCCGCTGGTGGCCGGGGCGGTGCAGTATGTTGTGGACTGCTTTTTTAACGGTCTGGGAACCATCGCCAAGGTGGCGGACGGCATTGCCGGCGTGCTGCGCGGGCTGTGCGAGTTCGTAAGCGGTGTGTTCACCGGCGACTGGGACCGGGCCTGGCACGGCCTGAGCGACATCTTTGAAAGCGTGTGGGACACCATGGTCGGCGTGGCAAAGCAGGGGGTGAACGGCATCATCGACCTGGTGAACGCCATGCTGCGGGCACTGACTGGCGGCATGAACGCGGTGATCGACCGGCTGAACGGCATCGGGGTGGAGATCCCCTCCTGGGTGCCGGACTACGGCGGCCAGCGCTTTGGCGTGAACCTGCCCCGGGTGCCGGAATACCAGATTCCCCGGCTGGCAAAGGGCGCGGTGCTGCCCGCCAACCGGCCATTCCTGGCGGTGGTGGGCGACCAGCGGCGGGGCACCAACGTGGAGGCCCCGCTGGAGACCATCCGCCAGGCGGTGGCGGACGTGCTGGGCGGCGCGGGCGCGGCCCAGCTGTATGTGAGCCAGCCCATCGAGGTGAAGCTGGACGGTCAGGTGCTGTACCGCGCCATGGCGAAGATCGAGGCCAACCGGGGCG
This sequence comes from Allofournierella sp. CML151, assembly GCF_027853465.1. Lineage (NCBI taxonomy): Bacteria > Bacillati > Bacillota > Clostridia > Eubacteriales > Oscillospiraceae > Allofournierella > Allofournierella sp. CML151. The sequence continues at coordinate 20,647 of NZ_JAPNNW010000012.1, forward strand.
CGCGCATCGGCGGCGCCTTCGCCGAGGCCTATTGACCAGGATGCAGGAAAGGAGGTGGTGCCTATGGAGGGGCAGGCCCCGGCAGGGGAGAAGCAGGACCGAATGAAACCCAAACAAATCAAACAACAAAAATCAGACAACGAAAAGGAGAACTGAATTATGGCTATGAATACCGGCGTTTATCCCGTATACGAAAACAAGTTTTAAGGCAGCACTGCACAATTCCAGGTGGTGGAGTGCGCCGGAAAATTTTTTGTGATATGAACCAAAAAGCACAGACAAGCCTTGGTGGCTTGGCGAGCATTTTTGGAAAATAGCACGGAAAATTTTGGCGTGATACGCCGCCTGAGCCGTTAGGCGTGAATTGTGCAGTGTTGCCTTTGATCGGCACCAATGGCCGTGCAAGTGAAGAGGGCGATATGGTCACCATTGCCGAGCTGGAAACCTTTGAGGTGAGCATCGACGGCAACACCGTGGAGTGGAGCCCCATGGAGAGGGGCTGACTCGGAATAGGGCAGCGCTGCCCACGGACTGGCGATTTTGTGCAACTGACTGCGTCAAAACGGCTCGACAACCACCAAGGGTGCCTTCGCCGTTTTTCCTTGCATTTGCAGCAAAATCGCCGGGCCGTGGGTGCTTTGCAGTTTTGGCGCCGGGGTTTGGATGCAGAGGCCATTGAAGCGGGCGCGCGGAATACTTGGTGTATTTCCAAGCCCGCTGCGATGCGCCTATGCGCCAAACCCCTAAGCCAAAACCAGTGCCGCCCTGTTCCGAGCCAGCCATGGGCTGGCTGCGCCGAATGGTGACCGGCAAAGCACTGACCATTACCCTCACCGGCAAGCGCTGCCTGGGCGATGCGGGCAACGATTACGTTGCCCAGAGCGCCTGGACCACCGGCGACGGCTGCGCCAGCAAGTTTGAGTGGGAGTTCCCCAGCGGCGCAAAGCTGGCCTTCGACTGCGTGCTGAACGTGACCAACCCCGGCGGCGGCGAGAGCCGCGACGTGGCCATTCTGGAGGTGGAAGTGATGAGCGGCGGCAAGCCCACCTTCACCCCTGCACTGGAAGGCTGACCGGCAGCCTGAGGAAAATCGAAAACGCCCGGGGGCCATCTGCCCCCGGGCACTGATTGAAAAAGGAGTGTAAAACAAATGGCAAAACTGTATACCCTGGACGAAAAGCTGCTCACCGACGCCCCGGAGATCCGGGTAAAGGACAAGCTGTACCCGGTGGACAACCGGCAGAAAACCGTGCGCAAGCTGATGCAGATCAACACCGACCAGATGGACGGCAGCCAGGTGAGCGAGCAGATGGACCAGACCCTGAAGCTGGCCCTGGGCGAGAAAGCCTTTGCGGAGATCGACAAGATGGACCTGCCCTTCCCCGCTTATCAGAAGCTGTTCGAGCTGGTGATGGCGGCCATGACCGGCGAGGAGGAGCAGGCGATGGAGCAGCGATTTCAGCAGGCAAAGCACAGCGCCCGGGCCTGAGTGGTATGACCTGGAATTCGACGCGCTGCTGATCGAGCAGAGCATCGCCAAGCAATATGGGGTGCTGCCCCATTTGCAGGGGGAGCTGAGCTGGCCGGAGTGGAGCAAGCTGGTGAGCGGCCTGATGGACGACACCCCTCTGGGCCGGGTGGTGGCGGTGCGCAGCGAGCGGGACCGAAAAATGCTGGAAAAATTCACCCCACAGCAACGGAAAATGCGCAGCGAGTGGGCAGCGTTCCGGGCCAGAAAGGCAGCCAAAGCCTTTACCGGCGAGCAGCTGCGCCGCCAGATGGACGATCTGGAGCAGATGATGGCAAAGGCATTCGGCAGCTGACGGCAGGCAGAAAAAAGCCGCTCCCCGCAAAAAAGCGGGGAGCGGCAAAACAGGCGAAAATTATAAATTCAGCAGCTGCTTTTTCTTGGCGTCGAATTCTTCCTGGGTGATGGCGCCAAGGTCAAGCAGGCTTTTCAGATTCTTGATGGCTTCTGTGATCTGGTCCATGTTATCGGCGGGATTGGTCTGGATGGGGGCCGTGGTTTCCTGTTCCGGCTGTGCATAGCGAAGCTCGTCAACTGCTTTTTTCAAACGTTCCACAACCGCCAGTTCATCGTGAATCACAAAAACGATGTTCCGGCCGTTTACACGCAGATATGCTTCTTTGGGGTCGGTATCGTAGTACACATCTGTGATGTCGTCTGCGGAGATTTCTTGAAGCGAGGAATTTTCTTTTGACCAAGCAAAAAAGAAAATCCGCAAACTAGTGATAACGAGGATTCCGTAAATTTTATTTGAGTTGTTGCAGGTAAAATCTTGTGAGTGAGAAGAAAAAATATGGATAGGGAGTTTGCTTGCCGCTAGAAGCTCCTCGGCGTTGACCAATTGGGAGACACAGGCATCGTATTCAGAACGAAAAGGAGTATAGAGTTCCTTTGTGAGTTTGAAAAGCAAAGAGTTTTTTCGAACAGAAAGCGACTGATTAATTGCGTCGAGAAGTGTCACAATAAATTCCTCCCATCCAAAGAAAGCTGGGTATGATGGATTCAGTATATCACAATGCTCGTTGAACAACAAGGAAAAGCATGGAAAGCCAAATTGATTGGCGGTTGGAATTGCTCTGAATAAGGAGATGATGCCTATGAGCGCGGCGGCGTAAAAAGAAAAAGCCCCCTTTGGAACAAAGGGGGCGGAAAACGAAGGGAGGGTGATAGTCACAAGCCCAGCAGCTGCTTTTTCTTCGCGTCGAATTCTTCCTGGGTAATGGCGCCAAGGTCAAGCAGGCTTTTCAGATTCTTGATGGCTTCTGTGATCTGGTCCATGTTATCGGCGGGATTGGTCTGGATGGGGGCAGCGGCTTCCGGCTCGGGTTGTGCATATCGAAGCTCATCAACGGCTTTTTTCAGCCGCTCCACAACCAGTAGTTCATCGTGAACTACAAAAACAACATTCCGCCCGTTTACGCGCAGATATGCTTCTTTAGGGTCGGTATCGTAGTACACATCTGTGATGTCGTCTGCGGAGATTTCATAAAAAGAGTGGTTTCCATCGTAATACTTGGAAAAAAGAATTCGACAATTGCTTACAACCAATATTCCACGCTGCCCTGAACCGGCAGAGTATGGATAAGCAATACGTCCAGCAGGGCAAACATTAACGGGCATGTATACTGCGGTTTTTATTTTTTCATCTGGAAGAAGCAAGGGGACACATGCGTCGTAAGCATTAGGCAAAGGCCGATAGTTTGTCTGCATGAGTTTGAATGCCAAGCTTTTACGGCGGAGATCACAAGTTTCGTTCAAGAAATCAATCAGTTCCACAAGAAGCCCTCCTCAAAGTGCTTGTATTGAATTCAGTATATCACATGCGAAACAGAATTCAACGTGTTGATAAGGACCAAAAAGAAATGAGAGGTGAAAATTTGATTTGGCAAATGCATCGGATATTAAATTAGTAAATAGGCTTCTGGAACTCCAGGCCAAAATAAATGATGAAGTAGCATCTTCCTTTGAACACTTGCAAGGTGTATTTAAAGATAGCTTTGATGCGCAGCGAGAAGCAATGGGAGCGCAGAAAAAATTCTCTCAGGAGGCGCAGAAAGCCACCGAGCTGCAAACGAAGGCGCTGGAGAAGCAGAAAGATGCGATTGATGAAAGTAAGGAAAAGCTGAACCAGTGGGCAGTGAGGGCTGAGCAGTCAATGAAAAAGCTGCAAAGCGGAATGAGTGGTTTGGGCAAGGGTATTGCCGCCATCGGCGGGCCGCTGGTGACCGGTGCGCTTGGTATGCTGGGCGGCGGGCTTGCCGGTATGCTCAAGGAAAACGAGACCCTGAAGGCTTCGCTGGAAAGCGTGAAGTCCAGCCTGCAGGGCGCGTTCGCTCCGATTACCGAGGCGGTGCTGCCGCTGGTGGATACCTTCGCCCAGACCATCATCGGTCTGGCCCAAACGGTAGCTCCGTTGCTGAGCAATGTACTGGGTAGTGTTAGTGAGGTCGCTGCGGGTATGCTTTCCGGCGTGGACCTGAGCGGTCTGCTTACGCCGCTCACCGCCGGGCTGGACGGCATCCTTGGCCTGTTCTCCAAACTGGGGCAAGCCACCGGCACATGGATGCAGGGGCTGGACCTTTCCGGTCTGGCGGGCAGCTTCGCCGGTCTGGCATCGGCCATCGGGCCGGTGGTGCAGCTGGCCATGGGCGGCCTTGCCTGGGCCTGGCAGAACGTACTTCTGCCCCTGAGCGGCTGGGCCATCCAAAGCGTTGCCCCGGCGTTTTTCGATCTGCTGAGCGCCGCGATGCAGGCACTGAACCCCATTGTGGAGGCGTTCCAGCCCTTCGCCCAGTACTTATGGGAAAGCTTTTTGCAGCCCCTGGCCGAATGGACCGGCGGCGTTGTGGTGAGCGTGATTGAGGGCATCGTGAACGGGCTGACCCTGTTCTCCGCCTGGATCAGCGAGAATATGGAGCTGGTGCAGCTGATCGTGACGCTGGTGGGCTCCTTTGCGGCGGCCTGGGTGCTGGTGAACACCGCACTTGCAGTGTGGAACGTGATCAGCCTGGTGGCCACTGCGGGAGCCACAGCCCTGGGCGCGGCGGTGGCGTTCCTCACCTCGCCGGTCACGCTGATCATTGCGGGAATCGCGGCGCTGATTGCGGTGGTCGCGCTGCTGATCACCCACTGGGATCAGGTGAAGCAGGCGGGTGGGGCCGCGCTGCAGTTCCTTCAGGAAATATGGGCGGCGGCCTGTGAGTGGTTCAATGCGATTGTGGTGCAGCCGCTCGCCGCGCTGTTCAGTACGTTCTGGCAGATCGTGCAGAATCTGGCCCAGCTGGCGTTGAGCAAGCTGCAAGCTATCTGGGGTACGCTGTGCGGCTGGATGCAGCGGCTCGTGATCGAACCGCTGACCAGCGCCTGGACCGGATTCAAGGACATTATGCTCAACCTGTGGGACGGCATTGCGGGCGGCGTGCGCGGAGCGGTGAATTCCATCATCGGCTTTGTGAACGGCATGATTCGCGGGGCGGTGGATGGCGTGAACACCGTGATCCGGCTGCTGAACAGCATCAGCTTCCGGGTCCCCGACTGGGTGTGGGGAATTGGCGGTGAGACGTTCGGGTTCGACATCCCCACTGTGAGCGCGCCCCAGATCCCCATGCTGGCAAGGGGCGGTGTGATCCGCCAGCCGGTGCTGGCCATGATGGGCGAGTACGCGGGCGCGGCCACGAATCCGGAGATCGCCGCGCCGGAAAGCCGGCTGCGGGAATTGATGGCCGAGCAGAACGGCCCGGTGCTGGCGGCGATTTTGCAGCTGGCCCAGGCGGTGAGCAGCGGCGGCGCGCGGGAGCTGGTTGCAAATCAGCCCATCGAGGTCAAGCTGGACGGTCAGGTGCTGTACCGCGCCATGGCGAAGATCGAGGCAAACCGGGGCGTAAAGATTGGAGGTGCGTTCGCAAATGCCTATTGATTTGAAGGAAAACAAGGGCTTTATCTATCTGGGGGCCACGCCCCAGACCGACTGGAGCAATTATGCCATTGCGGCGCCTTACCCCACCCAGGGCAAGGCGCCTTTTACGACCAGCCGCATGGTGGATTCGGCCCGCAACGCCCAGGGCACCATGGTGGGCCGGATGGTGGGCCGCAGCGTGGACAAGCAGGAGCTGGGCTGGCAGACCATCAGCCCCGAGCTGTGGTGGGAGATGAACCGCTGGTTTGAGGACGGCCACTTCACCTTTTACTGCCACTATTTCAGCCATAACCTGGGCCGGTGGGAAACGCGGATGTTTTATCTCAGCGATGTGACCTGCAGCCCGGTGAACGTGGACGCGGCCACCGGAATGCCGGAATATTACGAGGATGCCAGCTTCAGCGTGGTGGATTGCGGGGTGATCTGATGCAAAAGGTGAGCGATGCCTACCGGCAGGAGATGACAAAGCCGGTGCTGGGCGCGGCAAAGCTGGCCGTGACCCTGAGCGTGGTGGACGAGGACGCAGCCCCCGGCGCGGCGGACAAAAGCGAGGGGCAGGCCTACTGGTCCAGCGTGGAAAGCGCCCTCACCCAGGACGGCGCGCAAAAGCGCAGCTACGCCACCTTTGAGCCGGGGCGCTGGAAGGCGGACGGCACTCTGCGTATTGCGGACGAGCCCGGCGGCGCACTGCTGACCGAGGGCTATGTGAGCGAGGCGATGAGCGGGGCGGACGGCCGGTTTGCAGCTCCGCCGGTGCTGGCGCTGGAATTTGAAACGCCGGTGAGCGTTCCGGCGCTGAGCTTCCGGTTCGACCAGGTGGCGGAGGAATGGTGCACCGCGCTGACCGTGACCGCCTGGAAGGGCGGCGAGCAGCTGGTGCAGCGGCAGGTGCTACCCAAGGCGGTGGAGCACCAGGAGCTGGTGCAGATCGACCGGTTCGACCGGCTGGAGATCCGCTTTGAGGCCACCAGCCAGCCCTTTCGCCGGGCGCGGCTGACCCGGCTAATGTTCGGCATGGAGCTGGTGTTCGGCCAGGCGGAACTGACCGAGGCGGCCCAGACCATGGAGGTGGACCCCATCGGCCGCAGGCTGCCCACCGGGGAGTTCAGCTTCTCGGCGGTGAACGTGAACCTGCTCACCGGAAGCCAGAACGGCCTCTACGACCCGGACAACCCCCAGGGCATCTGGAAGTATTTTGAGCAGCGCAACCCCATCACGGTGCGCTACGGCCAGCAGCTCACCGGCGGTATGCACTGGGGCGACGCGGCAGCCCTGGAATGGGCCGACCTTGCCCCCAGCGGCTGGCGGGAGCTGTACCAGGGCGGCTTTGTGGAATGGATGCCCGGCGGGCGGTTTTATCTGACCGGCCAGCCCACGGTGGAGGGGCTGTATGCCAAATTCTCCGCCACCGACGCGCTGGGCCTTCTGGACGGCACCTATTACAAGGGCGTGTGGGACGGCGCGCCCCACAGCTTGTGGGAACTGGCGACGCTGGTGTTGGAGGACGCGGACCTGCCCCGTCGCAGGCAGGACGAGCAGCCCTGGTCCCTGTGGGAGGGCTTGAAGCAGATTACCACCACCGCGCCGCTGCCGGCAAAGCAGCACCGGGAATGTTTGCAGCTGATCGCTCACGCGGCCTGCTGCCTTTTGTATGCCGACCGGGATGGCGTGATCCGCATTGAACCGGATGAAAGCAGCCAGACTGGGGTGCGCATCGGACTTTCGGCTATGCTGGAAAGCGCGCCCAAAGTGGAAAAGACTGCGAGCCTTCTTCAGGTGGAATGCCCGGCCACCGTGTATACCCCGGCGGAAAAAGAGAGCCAGCTGCACAAGGGAACCTATCAGGTGGACGGGCGGCTGGCGCTGCACCTGACCTGGAGCCAGGCGGCGGATATCCGGTTGGAATGTGAGGGCGCGCAGGTGACCAGCCAGGCGCTGTATGCCGCGGCGGCGGATCTGGTGCTGGAGGGCAGCGGCCCGGCCACCCTGATCGTGAGCGGCAAAAAGCTGGAGACCAGCTGCCAGAACGCGGTGGCCCCGGTGCCCGACGCGGACGAGAATGGCACGGCGGAAACGCTGGACAATCCGCTCATTACCGAGCTGGACCGGGCGCTGGCGGTGGCGGCCTGGGTGCGGGAGCATCTTTTGCGCCGCAGCACCTACACCTGCGCTACCCGGGGCAACCCGGAGCTGGACCCCGCCGACCGGGTCCTGCTGGACACCCAATGGGAAACGGCCGCCCCGGCCCAGGTGCTGAAAAATCAGCTCACCTACACCGGCGGCGGATTGAAGGGAGAAATGATCTTGAAACGGGGGAACGAAGCATGAGAAAAAGCCAGAACTACCAGCTGCGCCTGCCGGAGCGGCTGGCCGAACGCAACGACCCGGCGGACATCGACGACCTGACCTACGACATGGAGGTCATTGACCGGGAGCTGAAAAAGCAGGCGGACAAGGACGCCGAGCTGGACGATCTGAAGGCCAGCCGCACCGAGCTGAACGCCCACGCCGCGGCCTCGGTGCTGGCCCACCCGGACGGCAGCGTGACCGATGAGAAAATCGGTCTGCGCACCGTGGGCGGGGTGAGCAACAAGCTGCAGGCGCTGCTGACCCTGATCGGCCAGCAGATCGCCGGGGTGAAGGGCACCGATGCCTGGAACGACAGCCCGGCCATCACCCTGGCGGCGGCCAAGCAGACGCTGGACGCGCACAAGGCCGCGGCCGACGGCCTGCGGGAGAACTTTGATGCCCACGCGGCCAGCAAGTCCAATCCCCACGCCGTGACCAAGGCCCAGGTGGGGCTTGGCAACGTGCCCAATCTGACCACCAACGACCAGACCCCCACCTACACCGAGGCCGCCAGCCTGGAGCTGCTGTCCAGCGGCGAGAAGCTGTCCACCGCCTTCGGCAAGCTGGCAAGGGCGCTGCGCAGCCTGAGCGGGCACATCCTGGCGCTGGACAACCCCCACGGGGTGACAGCGCACCAGTCTGGGGCATATACCCAAGAAGAAACCGACGCGAAGGATGCAGCGGTGAAAAGTACGCTGGAGAGCACCCTCTCTGCTCATACAGGAAATACGTCTAACCCGCACAAGACAACCAAATCCCAAATAGGGCTTGGTAACTGTGACAATACCGCCGATGTAGACAAGCCGGTAAGCACTGCCCAGGCGGCAGCAATTGCCGTTGTGCAGAATGCGCTGAACAGTCACAAAACGGACAAATCCAACCCGCATGGAGTGACCAAAAGCCAGGTGGGTCTGGGTAATGTGACCAACGATGCCCAGGTCAAGCGCAGCGAGATGGGCAAGGCCGGTGGCGTGGCTACGCTGGACGGCAACGGTCAGGTACCCGCCAGCCAGCTGCCCAGCTTTGTGGATGATGTGCTGGAATACGCCAATAAGAGCGCATTCCCTGCCACCGGTGAGACTGGCAAGATTTATGTGGCGCTGGATACCAACCTCACCTGGCGCTGGAGCGGATCGGCCTACGTGGAGATCAGCAAGAGCCTGGCTCTGGGTGAAACCGCCTCCACCGCCTATGCGGGCGACAAGGGAAAAGCGCTGGCAGCTGACCTTGCCTCCACTAAAAGCATTGTGGCGGCAAATACAGCCGCCCGTCACAGCCACGCAAACAAGGCGCTGCTGGATAGCTATACCCAGACGGAAGTTGATCTGGCCGATGCGGTAAGCAAAAAACACAGCCATGGGAACCTGTCGTTACTAGGCGGTATCACTCAAGCGTTGGTGAACAACTGGAATGCGGCCTTTACCCATATGAGCGATACCGTGAAGCATATCACGGCGGCAGAGCGCAGTCTCTGGAACGCAGCGATACAGACCATGAAAATCGGTACCGTAGCCAGCGGCAGCACCGCCGCTGCCAGTATCTCCAAAAGCGGTACCACTGCCACTTTGAATCTGACCTTGCCAAGTGGTGCACAGGGGCCCAAGGGCGACACTGGCCCTCAAGGCCCGCAGGGCGAGACCGGGCCGCAAGGGCCCAAGGGTGATACCGGCGAGCAGGGTCCTACCGGTGCGAAGGGTGCCACCGGTCCCACCGGGCCCCAGGGCGCGCAGGGAGCCACCGGCCCCACCGGCCCGGCAGGCCCCAATCTGGTGAGCAAGAACACCCAGGTGAGCGGCTTTTCCACCGGGCAGGTGCTGTATGTGAACGGCAGTGTGGTGGGCGCCAAGACCCTGACGGCGGCGGGCATCGGCGCGGCGGCAGCCAGCCATACCCACAACTACGCGGGAGCGGGAACACCCGGCGGAGCTGCTTACAAGGCTGATGCGTTGGTTGGAGGCGGAACGTCAACCACTTATACGTTTGGCCCTTATGAAATGCAGTGTCACAATATTGATGAAATTCCAAATGTGTATTCGTTGAAGGCTGTTTTCAGATCGGATAATAATTACCATTTGAATGCATACAGAAAAACCGATGGACTTATGCAAAAAACCTACTGCGACTTTGCAGGCCAGATTTCCAGCGCATCCAGCATTCGATATAAAGAGGACATCCGCCCGGTGGAGGAGGTGCTGCTGGAAAAAATGCTGGAGCTTCCGGTGATCGATTTCCGTTACGGTACGCAGGCTCCGGAGTATGTGCAGGATGAAAAACGGCATGTGGGTATGATCGCCGAACAGGTGGCGGAGATCATGCCAAACAGCGTGACGATGGATCAGGAGGGATTTCCCACCGCTGTGGTGTACAGCGACTTCATTCCTCTTTTACTGGCGCAGGTGCAGCGGCAGCAAAAGCAGCTGACCGCACTGGAACACCGGATCGATTTTCTGGAACAGAGCGTGAAGGAGGGGGTGCAGAACGATGGCATGGCAAACACCGAAAATCAGCTGGACTGAGTCGGATGCCTTCCGCCTGGACCCGGACTATGAACGCATCCGGGGCAATCTGCTGTATCTGCGCCAGCGCGCAGCGGCGATCACCCGGCGGCCGGACTACGGCGAGATGAGCAGCTACACGGCGGACGGGCTGCCCCTGGCGGATTTTTTCAACCGGGTGGAAGAGAACCTGGCGGCGCTGGCCGATGCGGTACAGCTGCGGCCGGAGTATTCCACCCGAAGCTTTTCCCCCGGCAGCCTTGTGTGGGACTGGCGGGACCTGGAGCGCATCGAGGGGATGCTGCTGCAGATTTACAATGATCTGAATGCAATCGAGAGTGGCCAGCAGAAGCTGGCTTTTTGTTTGGGAGGTGGCTTGTTTGGCACGTTTGTTTCGTGATTTGAAGGTGAATGAGCAGGATGGCAAGGTCTATCTGACCCTGTATAACCGGGACGGCAGCCCCGCGCTGCGGGATGTTTCGGTGGGCGTGAGCAGCGAGGTGACCCAGCCCGGTGACAACTGGACCGCCGCGGCGGCAAACCTGTTGCTGCGGCTGGACGAGGACGGCCAGCCCCAGCTGGCCCTGACTCCGGAAAGCATCGGCGCGGCGGCTGCCGAAAACGGGGTGAGCCTTTACACCCACAAAAAAAGCGGTACGGTGCACACGCTTACCGGCAGCGGCAATAACATCCGCTTTGCGGCCACGGCGAATTTTGCGGCAGGGGACACCATTCAGGTGAACGGCCAGGCCTGCACCGCCGCCACCGCCGCGGGCGATGCGCTGTGGGCCGGCTTTTTCAAGACCGGGGCCATGGTGGTGTGCTACCGCACGGGGAACCGCTTAACTTTTAACGGCGGGGGCCTGCCCGCGGCCGAAGCGGCCAAGCTGGCCCCCGGAAACCTGAAGACCGGCGTTTCCATCACCGCCAACGGCAAAACCGTCACCGGCACCTTCACCGCGGATGCCACGGCCGATGCGGGCAAAATCCTTTCCGGGGCAACGGCCTATGTGAAAGGGCAGAAGGTGACCGGCAGTATGGCGGACCGGGGCAATGCGCAGTACGGCACCGGTGTGGGCTTCGGCAGCGACTATGTGGCGATCAATAACATCCCGGAAGGCTACTACCGCAAGAATGGGCTCGTCTGGGCCCCGGAAGCCAGAATCGCCCAAAGCACCATGGCGGCGGCAATCGGATTGAATTCACAGAATCTGCGTCAGGGGGTGACCATTCTGGGGGTGCAGGGCGATCTGGTGCCCCGCACTCCCGTGGCCTACGCGGCCTGCAGCCGGGTTCTGGGTCTGCTGCCCGGCACCACCGGTGACTACCGCCACCCCACCAAGGCCTCCGGCTATGCGGACCCAGACTACGGCAGCCTGTCCGGCCTGGGCTATTTCCAGGACAACCAGTCCGGCACACGGCAGGTGGTGTGGCAGTGTGCCAGGGCGGGGCGCTATCTGGTGGATCTGTTCGGCGACGGCGAGGTCTCGGTCCGGGGTGAGGTGCAGCTCTCTGCCGGGCAGACGGTCACCCTGACCATCCCGGACGCGGGCGACATCTACTGGCGGGATATGAAATGCGGCGGTATGGTGATTCTGTATCTGCCCTGAGCCGCGCAACAGGAAAGGAGAAACAAAATGGCATTGAAGTATGAAACCAAAACCCCGATTCTGGGCATCGACGTGAGCAAGTATCAGGGCAATGTGGATTGGGCCCAGGTAAAGGCGGCGGGCTATGCCTTCGCCTTCGTGCGGCTGGGCTATGCCAACGGCGACGGCAGCATCGTGGAAGACCCCTGTTTTGAACAGAATCTGAGCGGCGCGGCAGCGGCCGGGCTGGACGTGGGGGTGTATCTGTACAGCTACATCGACAGCGAAGACCACGCCCGCATCGCTGCCGCCCGGGCGCTGGAGCTGCTGGCGGGCCGGGCGCTGAGCCTGCCTCTGGTGCTGGACTATGAGCACGCGGCCAAGTATAAGGAGTTCAGCCGGGCAAAGAACACCGCCATCTGCAACGCCTTCATGGCCTGCATCGCGGCGGCGGGCTATCTGCCCATGTTCTACAGCTACACCAGCTTTGTGAACAGCTATATGGATATGGAGACCCTCGACCGGTACGAGGGCCTGTGGATCGCCAACTACACCGGCAAGATCGGGGTGGACAATACGGCGGTGTGGCAGTATTCCAGCAGCGGGGCGGTGCCGGGCGTTCAGGGCCGGTGTGATCTGAACCGGATGTACTGTGATCTGCCCAGGATCATCCGGGAGCGCTGCGCCCCCGGCCGTGTGGAGTTTCAGCCGCTGACCGGCAAGCAGCTGGAGGTGTTCGACGCCAGCCGCTGCGAATACTTCACCGCGCCGGACATCAACGCGGTGGTGCTGAACCCGGACGGGAAAACGGACAAGCTGCCGGAGAGCAGCTATAAAATTCTCACCCTGGCGGACGGTCTGGTGGACGGCTATCCCATGGTACAGATTGCGTACCGAGGCGAAACCGTGTACGCCGCCCTTCTGGACGACCGCTGCCGCATCATCGACGTGCCGGAGGAAGGCCTGGAGCTGCGCCTGTGCCCGGTGCCCAACGAGGGCGACCGGAAGAGCATTGAAGCCTTTTGCAAGAACCTGGGCTTTTCGGCGGAGTTTATCTGGTGAGGAGGATGAATATGAATGAATGGAATGTGGTCGGGGTCCTGGTGGTGGTGGCCGGGTTGTTTTTGTCGGTGGGGGCGCCGGTGATCCGGCTGAACAGCACCCTCACCAAGCTTTCCACCCTGGTGGAGGGCTTGCAGGACCGGCAGGCCCGTCAGGAGCGGGACAACACCGACAGCCACCGCCGCCTGTGGAAGCACAACGACGGGCAGGATGCTGCCCTCCACGACCACGAAACACGAATCACGATTCTGGAGCGAAAGGAAGGAACAAGATGAAGAAAATCAACTGGATGGTACGCATTCAAAACAAGGCCTTCTGGCTGAGTCTGATCCCGGCGGTGCTGCTGCTGATTCAGGTGGTGGCGGCAGTGTTCGGTTACCAGCTGGAGCTGGGCGAGCTGGGCAACCGGCTGCTGGCGGTGGTGAACGCCCTGTTCGCGGTGCTGGCGGTGCTGGGCGTGATCACCGACCCCACCACCAGCGGCATGGGCGACAGCGACCGGGTGCTGGGCGCAGGCCAGACCGCAGCCGGCCGGAGCGGTGCTTCGGACTCCGCCGCAAAAAAGCAATAAGGCAAAGCAGCGCCGGGCTCCGGAATCTGCCGGGGTCCGGCGCTTTGTGGATTTGCGCGGTGGGCTTTGATATGATATAATATTAAAATATTGTGATTTTAAGGGGGAGAATCCCATGCAGAGCCTCACCGCGCTTGTGAGCGCGTGCAGCAATTTTATCTGGGGTGTACCGATGCTGGTCATGCTGTTCGGCACCCATCTGTTCCTGACCGTCCGGCTGCGGCTGGTGCAGCGCCACATTCCCAAGGCCATCCGGCTGAGCCTTTCGCCGGATGAGGGCAGCCAGGGCGAGATCAGCCAGTTCGGCGCGCTGGCCACCGCGCTGGCTGCCACCATCGGCACCGGCAACATCATCGGCGTGTCCACCGCCATCGCCCTGGGCGGCCCGGGCGCGGTGCTCTGGTGCTGGCTCACCGGCGTGTTCGGCATCGCCACCAAATACGGTGAGGCCCTGCTGGCGGTGAAGTACCGTACCCGGGGCAAGACCGGCGCCATCGTGGGCGGTCCCATGTATACCATCGAACGGGGCCTTGGCTGGAAATGGCTGGCGGTGATCTTCGCCGCCTTCACGGTGCTGGCCACCTTCGGCGCGGGCTGCACCGTGCAGAGCCACGCCATCACCGATGTGATCCACACCACCTTCGGGGTGGCCCCCGCCGTTTCCGGCCTGGTGGTCACCGCCATCACCGCAGTGGTGATTCTGGGCGGCGTGAAGGCCATTGCCAAGGTGTGTGAAAAGCTGGTGCCCTTCATGAGTCTGTTCTACATTCTGGGCTGTATCGCCATTCTGGTGCTGAACGCCCCCTATCTGGGCCAGGCGCTGGCGCTGATTGTGAAAAGCGCCTTCGGCTTCCAGCAGATTGCCGGCGGCTTTGCGGGCGGCGCCATGATGGCCGCCTGCCGCTACGGCATGGCCCGGGGCCTGTTCTCCAACGAGTCCGGCCTTGGCACCGCGCCCATCGCGGCGGCCACCGCTCAGACCAAAAACCCGGTGCGCCAGGCGCTGGTTTCCATGACCGGCACCTTCTGGGACACTGTGATCATCTGTGCCATGACCGGCATCGTGGTTGTGAGCAGCATGGTCAAGCAGCCGGAGCTGTATCAGGGCGCAAATGACGACGCCATGACCCGCCTGGCCTTCGCCAATCTGCCCGCCGGCCAGATTGTGCTGGCGCTGGCCCTTTCGGTGTTTGCCTTCACCACCATTCTGGGATGGAGCTACTACGGCGAGCGCTGTGTGGAATACCTGTTCGGGCCGAAGGGCATCCCGGTGTACCGGCTGGTGTTCCTGGTGGTGCTGTTCATTGGCGCGGTGGCCAACCTGGATCTGGTCTGGAGCTTCGCGGATCTGATGAACGGTCTGATGGCCTTCCCGAATCTGATTTCGGTGCTGCTGCTCGGCGGAGTGATTGTGGCCGAGACCCGGCACTATCTGTGGGAAAACCGGCTGGACGAGCAGGCCGAAACCCTGGATTGACCGCACACGAAGCTGTATAAATATGCTATAATAAAGGCCGGGTTCCCATGGAGCCCGGTCTTTGATTGCAGGAGGGATAAACCGTGAATCTGTGGGGGCATTTCTGCACCATCAATCACCACAAATGGCTGGTGATGAAGCACTGCTTCCGGCTGGGGCTTTACTGGCGGGGGCTGACCCATGACCTTTCCAAATATTCGCCCAGCGAGTTCTGGCCCGGGGTGAAATACTACCAGGGCAACCGCAGCCCCAACGATGCCCAGCGCCAGGCCGAGGGCTGCAGCACCGCCTGGCTGCACCACAAGGGGCGCAACCGGCACCATCTGGAATACTGGATCGACTATGACCCGGCGGGCACCGGCAAGCTGATCGGCAATAAAATGCCCTTGCAGTTTGTGGCCGAGATGTTCTGCGACCGGGTGGCCGCCAGCAAGGTGTATAAGGGCAAGGACTACACCGACGCCTCCCCCTGGGAATATTACGACCGGGGCCGGGACCATTACGTGCTCCACCCGGAGACGCGCAAGCTGCTGGAATATATGCTCATCACTTTGCGGGATAAGGGCGAGGATGAGGCCTTCCGGGTGCTGAAGAAGGAGGTGCTGGGCCGGTGAAGCAGGCGATGCAATGGCTGAAAAGCGAGCCGGTGCTGGTCATCTCGGCGGTGCTGGCGCTGGCCTCCTGCCTGGTAATCCCGCCGGACGCGGCATACCTGGGTTATGTGGACGGCCGGGTGCTGGCCCTGCTTTACTGTCTGATGGCAGTGGTGGCAGGTATGGAGCAGGCCGGGGCCTTCCGGCGGATGGCGTCGGCGCTGGTCAAACGCAACGGCAGCGGCAAGGGGCTGTGCCTGGTGCTGGTGATGCTCTGCTTTTTCTCCTCCATGCTGGTCACCAACGATGTGGCCCTCATCACCTTTGTGCCCTTTGCGGTGCTGGT
Source organism: Allofournierella sp. CML151 (assembly GCF_027853465.1). Lineage (NCBI taxonomy): Bacteria > Bacillati > Bacillota > Clostridia > Eubacteriales > Oscillospiraceae > Allofournierella > Allofournierella sp. CML151. The sequence goes on from NZ_JAPNNW010000012.1 coordinate 36,573, forward strand.
GCTGGCCGCCAGCGGCCAGGGCGGGCTGCTGCCCTGGGTGGTGAGCCTGCAGACGGTGGCCGCCAATCTGGGCAGCATGCTCACCCCGGTGGGCAACCCCCAGAACCTGTATCTCTACAGCCGCTACGGCTTTTCCGCAGGCGAGTTTTTCGCCCTTACCGTGCCCGCCACACTGGCAAGCTTTGTGGTGCTGGCGGTGCTCTGTTTGCTCACCCCGGCCCGGCGGGTCACCCTGACCGCCCAGAAGGACGAGGGCCCCATGACCGCCCGCCAGCGCGCTCAGCTGATTTTGTGCGGCGTGCTGTTCTGCGTCTGTCTTGCCTCGGTGTTCCATCTGCTGCCCTGGCCTGCGCTGCTGGCGGTGGTGATCGTGGCGCTGGCGGTGTTCGATAAAAAGCTGGTGCTGGGGGCGGATTTCGCCTTGCTGGTCACCTTCGTGTGCTTTTTCGTCTTCGCGGGCAACCTGGCCCGCATTCCGGCGCTGCAGAATTTCCTGGCCAGCGTGATGCAGGGCCGGGAGATGCTGGTGGGTGCGGCGGCCAGCCAGATCATCAGCAACGTGCCGGCGGCGGTGCTGCTCTCCGGCTTTACCGAGAACGGCGCGGGACTGCTCATGGGCGTGGACCTGGGCGGCCTGGGTACCCCCATCGCCAGCCTGGCCAGCCTGATCAGCCTGAAGATCTATTCCAAGGCCCCCGGGGCCAACACCGGGCGGTATCTGGCGGTGTTCAGCGCGCTGAACTTCGGCCTGCTGGCAGTGCTGCTGGTGCTGGCCGGGTGCGGTATCCTGTAAAAAAAGAAGATTTGGTCTCAAATAGCGGAGTGCTCAAACTCCGCTATTTTTTTGTCAAAATCGCCTGATTTTGTTCGTGAGCAGCCCCGGAATTTCTCTTCAACTGCGGGGAAATTGTGATTGAAATATGAAAAAAGTGTGTTAAAATTGTGTCAGTACATGTCTAATGCGACATGTTGAACAGGGGTTATATTTTTGAATTTTGAGAGGAGTAGGCGACTTATGAAACCCATTTCCCGCAAAATCGCCAGCCTGACCCTGGCAGCTCTGATGATGATCACCACCGCCTGCGGCGGCGCAGCTTCTTCCACTGCCTCCAGCCAGGCGGCAAGCCAGACCGGTATCTTTACCCCCGGCACCTACAGTGCCACCACCATGGGCATGCACGAGATGACCGTGACCGTGACCGTGGATGCCAACGCAATCACCGATATCCAGCTGGAGCACACTGAGACCGAGGGCATCGGCGCACCCGTGGCCGAGAATATGCCCAAGGAGATCATGGAGCTGCAGGGCCTGGGCGTGGACGTTGTGGCCAGCGCCACCCTGACCAGTGAGGCCATTCTGGAGGGCGTGACCGACTGCCTGAAGCAGGCGGGCGCCACCGACGAGGTTATCGCCGAGTGGCAGGCCAAGAAGCCTGAGGTTGAGGCCGAAGAGGACGCCGAGTACACCGCCGACGTGGTGGTCATCGGCGCGGGCGGCGCCGGCATGAGCGCGGCCATCACCGCCGCGCAGGCGGGCAAGAACGTGATCGTTCTGGAGAAGACCGGCTCCATGGGCGGCAACACCATCCTGTCCGGCGGCGCCATGAACGCCGTGGATGACGGCAGCGAGGTGGCCAAGGCTCACGACGACAGCGTGGCGCTGCACATTCAGCAGACCTACGAGGGCGGCGACGAGCAGGGCAACCTGGAGCTGGTCACCATCCTGTGCGAGCAGGCCTGGGACGGTGTGGAATGGATGAAGGAGCTGGGCATGGGCTTCACCGGTGAGGTGTTCACCGTGACCGGCGGCCTGTGGCCCCGCGCCCAGCGCCCCAGCGATCCCGAGGGCACCGGCTTCTTCAAGGCCTTCCAGAGCTACCTGGACGAGAACACCACCGTGACCATGCTCTACAACACCACCGCCAACGAGCTGCTGGTGGATGAGAACGGTGCTGTCTGCGGCGTTAAGGCCACCGGCAAGACCGGCAACACCGTGACGGTGAACGCCACCAACGGCGTGGTTCTGGCCACCGGCGGTTTTGCCCGCAACGTGGAGCTGCGCGAGAAGGCCAATGAGGAAACCCAGCTGTGGCCCACCCTGGACGAGAGCATCCCCAGCACCAACGCCTCCGGCATCACCGGCGACGGCATCATCATGGCCGAGGCCGTGGGCGCCAACCTGATCCAGATGGGCAACATCCAGCTGCTGCCCCTGGGCGATCCCGAGACCGGCAGCCTGTCCGGCAACATCGAGCACGCTGTTGAGAGCCGTATCTTCGTGAACGAGCAGGGCGAGCGCTTCGTGAACGAGGGCGGCCGCCGCGACGAGATGACCCTGGCTCTGTTTGAGCAGAGCAACACCACCATGTTCATCGTGATGGACAGCGATACCTACCCCACCGGCGAGGAGCTGAACAACTTCGGCGAGACCATGAACAGCCTGGTGGAGGCCGGCCGTGCTTACAAGGCCGACACCCTGGAGGAGCTGGCCGAGCAGATGGGCGTTCCCGCCGAGACCCTGACCGCCACCATTGAGGAGTACAACCGCCACTGCGTGGGCGGCGACCTGGAGGGCCAGGAGGACGAGTTCGGCCGCACCCTGTTCAGCGATGTGGAGGGCGAGAACGACGGCATCAACGACGCGCCCTTCTACGCTGCCAAGCGTGTTCCCACCGTGCACCACACCATGGGCGGCGTGGAGATCAACGCCAACGCCGAGGTGCTGAACGCAAACGGCGAGGTGATTCCCGGCCTGTTCGCGGCTGGTGAGGTTACCGGCGGCATCCACGGCACCAACCGCCTGGGCGGCAACGCGCTGACCGACATCATCGTGTTCGGCCGCATTGCCGGCGCCAGCGCCGCGGAGTACACCCGCTGATTTTTCCGGCCGACCATACGATTCCTGTTCAAAATCAAAACGGCGGAGGCAAAAGCCTCCGCCGCTTTTTTTGTCTGAAACGGACTCGGTTGACAAAATGCAACACCCGGTTGACGGAATTCGGGCCGCGAATGGTGGACAGGCCCCCGCCTCATCGGGTATACTGGGTTCCAGCAAAACAAAAAGGAGTGGACGGTATGAGTCTGAACGAGGAGCTGGGCCGGAGGGTACAGCAGCTGCGCAAGGCGAAGGGCTTTTCCCAGGAGGAGCTGGCGGACCAGGTGGGCGTGTCCCGGCAGGCGGTGTCCAAATGGGAGAGCGGCCAGACCGCACCGGACCTGGAGCGGCTGCTGGCACTGAGCACGCAGCTGGATACCACCACTGATTATCTGCTGACGGGGCAGCACCCGGCCGCGCGGGAGCAGGGGCCGGATGCGTCGCTGTTCTCAGTGGTGGGCACCGGCAGCACCGTGGCAGGTCTTCTGGCGGCGGTGATGCTCTGGTACGAAAAGCAGACCGCCATTGCCACCGCCATCGGTCTGCTGCTCATGGTGATGGGCTGTGTGGTCTTTGCCATCGGCATGACGGTGGGCGATGCCGCCAGCCGTCCCCGGGCAAAGCGGCGGTTCTGGGCGGTGAACCTGTGGCTGCTGCCCTTCATCCCCCTGTCCATGTTGTACAACATCCTGGTGAGCGGTTTTGCCAGTGCGCCCTATCCCATTCCGGTGTATCCGCTGGCAGGCTATGTGCTGTTCTGGGCGGTGTATCTGGGCGGCTGCGGCGTGCTGGAATGGCGGCTGCTGCGAGGGGCGAAAACCAGGCAGAAATAAACAAAAAACGAGCACCTGTGTTTTGCATGCAGGTGCTCGTTTGCGTTTGGATTATTCTTCCCGGGGCTCGTCCGTTTCGGCGGCAGGTTCAGCGGGAGCTTCCGGTTCAGGAGCCTTGTCCGTTTCCGGTGCAGGCTCAGCGGATTCTTCGGCAGCCTCAGCGGCTTCCGCTTTGGAGGCGGTACTCTTTTTGGGCTTCGCGGCCTTCTTGGGCTGCTCTGCCGGTGCCTCCGGGGCAGGCTGTTCTCCCTCCGGCTTTGCGGCTTCGGGCGCGGGCTCGGCGGTCTCGGTCACCGGCTCTTCTGCCTCGGTCTTGGCCTTGAGAGCCGCCTTTTTGCGGGCCGGTGCCTTGCGGGCGGGCTTTTCCGGGGCCAGCTCCGGCTTGCCGTTGCGGGCGCAGTAGCTGTGCAGCAGCTCTTGGTAGAAGTCCACAGCCGGGGGCAGTGCCAGGATGGACAGGTTCTCGTTGGCCGCGTGGATGCTGGCGTACTGCTGCTTGTTAATCTCCAGCGGGGCAAAGCGCAGGGCGTTTTCCACCACGCCCTCGTACATGTAGAACCGGGCATCGGTGCCGCCGGTCATGATGTAGGGGGCCACCCCGTAGCCGGGGTAGATTTTGCCCATGGTCTCCTCCAGCAGACGGAAGGCATCGCCCTTGAAGTCCACCTCGGCGCAGGCCGGGTCGGCCTTCAGCACCTCGGTATCCAGCCCGCACTTCTTGGCGGCGGCGCGGATGATCTCGATGCTCTCGTCGGTGCCCTGGTGAGGCATGCAGCGCATGTTGGCGGTGACCCAGGCCTGCTGGGGCAGCACGTTGTAGGCGGGGGAGCCTTCGGCCATGGTGAAGGCGCAGGTGGTGCGCATCATGGCGCCCGCCAGCGGGTTCACACGGGGCAGCAGGAAGCAGAGCAGCGGCTCAAACAGCCACAGGTTGCCCAGCAGCATCCGCATGCCAAAGCTCATGTTGGGGGCCAGGCGCTGGAACATCTCCCGCAGGGTGGGGGAGAAGCGGGCCTGGAAGGGGCTGTGCCGGTCGGTCTTGCAGATGAACCTGGCCAGCTGCACCAGCGCGGTGTTGGGGCCGGGGGCACTGGCATGGCCGCCGGCGGCGTTGGCGGTGAACTTCACATCCGCGTAGCCCTTTTCCACCACGCCCACCATGGCGTAGCGGCCCTTGACCCCGGCCATGGGGGAATCCATAATCATGCCGCCCTCGTCCAGCAGCAGGCCCAGATGGACCCCCTGCTCCTTGAGCCAGGCAGCAATGGCGGGCGCACCGTCGCCGCCCCATTCCTCGGTGCAGCTGGAGGCCAGATACACGTCGCATTCGGGCTTCCAGCCCTCGGCCAGCAGCTCCTCCACCGCCTGCATGAAGCAGAACAGACTGCCCTTGGTGTCTACGGTGCCGCGGCCCCATACCGAGCCCTCGGCGATCTCGCCGGAGAAGGGCGGGTACTTCCACTCGCCCTGAGCGGGCACCACGTCGTGGTGGCTCATGATCAGGATGGGCGCGCCTGCGCCGCCGTCCAGACCGGGGATTTTATAAATCAGGCTGCCGTTGAGCACGGTGCGGGTGGCTGCCTTGTGCACCAGAGGGAACTGCTCCCTCAGCAGCTTGTGGAAGGCCTGGAACTTGCGGCGGCTGACCTGGTCCTTTTCCGACACGGTCTCGCACTGCACCAGAGTGGAAAGGGTTTCGGCATACCGCTGTGCCCGCTCCAGATCGGAATCCGGGAACTGAGCAGTGGCGGCAGAGGTGGGCTTCATCTGTATGGCACGGGCGGCAGCAACGCCCAGCAAAATCAAAAGAATGAGAACGAGAATGAGCACGATCCATAAAGCGATCATAAAAATGCCTCCTTCGGGTATATGAAAATGCGCGCAGCGGCGCACGAAAGAATCTGTGTCTGTCTGGCGGGCAGCTGCCCGCTACATTTCAGTATAACACACACCAAAAGCTTCTGGCAAGGCGAAAGAAGGCAAAGAAAAAACGGCGGCTGCCGTTTCCCGGGTGGGGAAAACACGGCAGCCGCCGGTGCTGTTTGAAGCAAAGGAGCTAAAGCTTATTTCTGCTCCAGGGTCTTGCTGAAGCTGTCCTTCAGGGTCACGATGCGGCCGAACACGCCGGGATTCTTGGAATCCGGGGTGAAGTAGCCCATGCGCACGAACTGGAACTTCTCGCCGGGCTTGGCGTCGGCCAGGCTGGCCTCCAGCTTGGCGCCCTTCAGAACCTTCACGGAATCCGGGTTCAGGAAGTCCTTGTAGTCGCTGCCCTCGGGCAGCTCGCCCATGTTCTCCTGGGTGAACAGCTTGTCATACAGGCGAACCTCAGCGTCCACCGCATGGGCGGCGCTCACCCAATGGATGGTGCCCTTCACCTTGCGGCCGTCCACCGGATTGCCGTTGCCGGTCTCCAGATCGGCGGTGCAGCGCAGCTCCACAACCTCGCCGTTCTCGTCCTTGATGACCTCGTTGCACTTCACGATGTAGGCGCCCATCAGGCGAACCTCGCCGTCCGGCTTGAGGCGCTGGAACTTCGGCGGGGGTACCTCGGCGAAGTCGCTCTTCTCGATGTACAGGCTGCCGGAGAAGGCCACCTTGCGGGTGGAAGAGTCGTTCGCGGCCTTGTTGGGGTTGTTGGGAATATCGAAGTATTCCACCTTGCCCTCGGGATAGTTGGTGATGGTGAGCTTGATGGGCTCGGTCACGGCCATCCGGCGCAGAGCGGTGGTTTCCAGCTCGGTGCGGATGCAGTACTCCAGCAGGCGGTAGTCCACCAGGCTGTACACCTTGGAAACACCGGCCTTCTTCACGAACTCAAAGATGCTGGAGGAGGTGTAGCCGCGGCGGCGCAGGCCGCACAGGGTGGGCATGCGGGGATCGTCCCAGCCGTCCACGATCTCCTTTTCCACCAGCTCGCGCAGGTAGCGCTTGCTCATCACGGTGTTGGACACATTCAGACGGGCGAACTCGCGCTGGATGGGGAAGGGACCCAGATGCAGGTTGTTGATGACCCACTCGTACAGGGGACGGTGGTTCTCGAACTCCAGGCTGCACATGCTGTGGGTGATGCCCTCGATGGCGTCCTGGATGGGATGGGCAAAATCGTACAGGGGATAGATGCACCAGGCATCGCCCTGGCGGTGATGATGCGCGCGCACGATGCGGTAGATGGCCGGGTCACGCATGTTCATGTTGGGGCTGGCCATGTCGATCTTGGCGCGCAGGGTGCGGCTGCCGTCCGGGAATTCGCCGGCGCGCATGCGGCGGAACAGGTCCAGGTTCTCCTCCACGCTGCGGTCGCGCCAGGGGCTGGGCTTGCCGGGCTCGGTCAGGGTGCCCCGGTATTCCTGCATCTGCTCACGGGTCAGATCGCACACGTAGGCCTTGCCCTCCTTGATCAGCTGCTCGGCGTACTCATAGCACTTCTCAAAGTAGTCGCTGCCGTAGTAGATGCCGCCGTTGGGCACAGCACCCAGCCAGCGCAGGTCCTCCTCAATGCTCTTTACGTACTCGTCGTCCTCGCGCACCGGGTTGGTGTCGTCGTAGCGCAGGTTGAACTTGCCGCCGTAGGCGTTGGCAATACCCCAGTTGATCCAGATGGCCTTGGCGCTGCCAATGTGCAGATAGCCGTTGGGCTCCGGCGGGAACCGGGTGTGGATCTCCTTTACACGGCCCTCCGCCAGGTCCGCGTCGATGATCTCGGTGAGAAAATTGTTCGGCTTTTCCATAGCTGATTCTTCGCTCCTCTTATTTCGAAGGGGCCCGCAAAAGGGGCCCCAAACGCTCTATTCTCCCATTTTACAGGATTTTGCCCCGCTTTGCAACACAGAAAGCGGGGCAGAAAAGGGCAAACGGCGGTTCAACCCGTGCCGCAGTGCAGGAACCGGCGCAGGCCGGCCTCGTCCAGTGGCATGGTGTAGTAAAAGCCCTGCAGGTAATCCGCCCCAAGCTGTACCAGCTGCTGGGCCTGCTGGCGGCTTTCCACGCCCTGGGCGATCACCAGCTTGCCGCAGTCGTGCACAAAGTTGATCAGATGAGCCAGCAGCCGGGGGTCCCGAGAAAGGCAGGTGCGCATCACATAGCGGTCCAGCTTCACGGCCCCCGCCTCCGGCAGGTCCAGAATGCGGGTCAGATTGGAGTGGCCCGCGCCGAAGTCGTCCACCGTGATGGCGGCCCCGGCAGCGAACAGCTGGCGGATCAGCCGGGGCACCCCGTCGTTCTGGCGCAGGCTGCGGCTCTCGGTGAGCTCAAAGGCCAGCCGGGAGCAGGGCACTCCCTTCTCCCGGGCCATTTGTATAAACCGGTCCGCCAGGTCCGGCTCGGCCAGCTGAAGCGGGCTCAGGTTGATGCTTACCCGCTCCACCCGGCTGAACAGCTCCGGGTCAGCGGCCATGGCCGCCAGAAGAGAGTCAAAGATCACCGCACCCATCCGCTCGGTCAGACCGCAGCGCTCTGCAATGGGCACAAAGGCGTCCGGGCCCAGCAGGCCCAGCTGTTCGTCGTCGATGCGGGGCAGGACCTCCAGCTGTACCGGCTTTCCGGTGCGGGCGTCCAGCACCGGCAGATAGCGCAGTGAAAACCGGCCCCGTTCCAGCGCGCCGGTCAAAGCGCGGCGCACCGCCAGGGTGCGCTGCAAGCGGGCCAGCGCCTGGTCGTTCACCCACTGGGGAGCTGCATGAGCCGGTCCGTCCGGCGTGAATTCCTCCAACAAATCCAGCAAGAGAATCGCCTGGTCCAGTTCAGGCGCACAGCGCAGACCGTCCATCAGCAGAGCGGGCTGGGTCAGGGTAACGGTGCATTCCCCCAGCAGCCAGCCCTCGTTCAGCCCGGAGGCAAGCTCGGCCATCTGGCTGCTGAAGCCCTCCCGGCTGCCCCGGCTGAACACCACGAACCGGTCCGCCTGGCTCAGAAAGAAGACGGTACACCGGGGCAGTGAAGCCCGCAGCCGCGCCGCGGCCGGAGCCATCCAGGCGGCGGACTGTGCCCCGCCCGCGTCATTGGCGGGCGCGATGCGCAAAAAGGCCAGGCAATAGGGTTTGCGGAACTGGTAGAAGTCCCACAGGGTGTCCACCAGGGCCCGGTAGTTGGGGCAGCGGCTGGCGGTGTGAATCTGATTGCCCGGCAGCGGCGCGCCCAGCGCGGCGGGCAGCAGGGCAAGGGCAGTGATGAACCAGAACAGCCGTACTCCTCCGGCGGCCAGCTGCAGGGGCAGCCCGGTCAGAAGCAGGCCCGCCATGCAGGCGGCACAGCGCCGCCCCGGGCCGGACTGTGCGCTGCGCAGCCAGAGGCAGCCCACAACCAGCAGCAACCAGCAGCAGGCCATCAGCAGCAGAGCGAGCGGGCCGTTTTCAAACCCTCCGGCAGGTCCCGGCCGGTACAGCAGCCCCAGCCAGGGGCTCAGCAGAGCGGCGACGGTTCCGGCAAAGCACAACACACCGGTCAGCTGCATCATCCGGCGCAGCCGGGGACCGGGCGCCTTGGCCAGGAACAGGATGCCCAGCACGAAACAGGCAAAAAACAGATATTGGCTGATCAGCCAGACCACCAGCAGCAGGTGGGCCGCCCATCCGGGCAGCCAGGGCCAGGCCCCGGCGCGCACCGGAGTGGCCAGTACATCCAGCGCAGTGGCGGTCATGGCGCTGGCGAACAGCCGGTGCAACGCGGTGCGGGTGAGGGTGTGCGCCCCCTGCCGCAGCAGGCTCACCAGTGCCAGCGCGGCCAGAAATACAAATCCGGCCATCTGAAAATAGATGTTGTAATGTACGAACGGTTCCATGGCGTACCTCCCGGGCTCAAAGCTCCCGCAGGCTGCGGGTGGATACCCAGCAGCCCCGGTTGCGCTTGGCGGCATAGAGAGCCACGTCCGCCTGCTGGTAGGCCTGGTTCAGCGGTTCGGCGGCGGGGTCGAACAGATGAACGCCCACGCTCACGCCCACCGGCACACCCAGCTCCAGCTTGCTGGCAAGGCCGGGCAGCTGGTCGCAGATGCGCCCGGCCAGCGCTTCGGCCTGGGACCAGTCCGCGCCGGGCAGCAGCACGATAAACTCGTCGCCGCCCAGCCGCACCAGCACGCCGGGGGCGGGGGCCAGCTGCTCCAGCAGGCGGGCCACCTCCCGCAGCAGCACGTCGCCGATGGGGTGGCCCAGAATGTCGTTCACTTCCTTGAAATGATCCAGATCCATCATCAAAAGGGCGGCGGTTTTGGGCGGGTCGGGCTGGGCCAGCAGCTCGTTCACCCGAATCCGCAGTCCCCGCCGGTTGAACAGGTTGGTCAGAGGGTCCCGGTTGGCCCGCTGGCGCAGCTCATCCTCCCGGCGGCGCTCCTCGGTGATGTCCTCAAAGGTCACAATGGCGTGGCTGGGGTCCTGGCCCGGGGTGAGCACTGCGGTCAGGGTCACCCGGGTCCAGCGGTATTCGCTCTGGCCCGGCCAGCGCACCAGAAAATCGCCCTGTACCGGCTCACGGGTCTGGCGGATCTGGTGGAAGAGGGCCAGAAAACCGGCGGAATGCTGGGGCGCCACCGTTCCGTTCTGTACCAGCAGGGCCGGCTCGGTGGCACCGGCGGCCTTTTCGCCGGGTCGGGGCTCGGCGCAGGAGGTCATGGTGTAGGCGTTCAGATCGTAAACGAACAGGGTGATGGCGGTGTGCTGCAGGGCCATGGCCAGCAGCTGGTTGCTGGTGCGCAGTGAGTCCTCGGCCCGCTGCACCTGGTCCTCCCGCTGGCGGTGGTAAATCGCCAGCAGCACCAGCATGATCACCGAGGCGGCCAGCATCTTCAGCGCCATGAGCATCACAAGCTTTGTCTCCTGGGCGTTGGTTGCCAGCAGAGCGCTCTGGGGCACATCCTGATACAGGTACCAGTCCCGGATGCCGGTGGGAACGCACAGCCAGGCCACCGCATCTTTATTGCTGCCGGCGGTGCCGAACTGTCCGGCTTCATTTTCGGGCAGGCTGCCCAGAATGTGGCCAACCTCGGTGTCCCAGAAGTTGTCGCTGTTCGTCAGCTGTCTTCGCAGATTGGGGCAGGCATAAACCAGCTTGCCGTCCGGCTGAAATACGGCCAGGCAGCTCTCGTCCGACAGGCCGTACAAGGTGAGCTCCTGTGCCAGCTGGTCCACCTTCAGCACGCCCAGCACCGCGCCGGTCACCGGCTGCTCGGGGCTTACCCGCACCGGAACATACACATAAAACCGGTCGTCATGGTAGGTGAGGCTGGTGTATACGGCGGAGTAGCCGCTCTGGCCGCCAAAGGCGCTTTCCAGCGCCTCCTCGCTGGAAAGATCCAGCGAAATGCCCTGGGAGGAGATGGCCTGCTTGTCCAGCGAGACCGCCCACATCTGCACAAAGTCGCTGCGCTGGAAGTACTCGTCCAGCAGCTGGCGCACCTCCTCCTCGCTGCTGCCCTCGGGCAGGCTGGCGATGGCGGTGGCCGCCCGCTGCACATAGCTCATCTGCTGCTCCAGGTAGCTGTCCAGCGTGGCAATGCTGGACCGGGCGGTGTTCTGCAGCGGATCCTGGCTGGAGGCAATGGTGTAGCGGTTGAGCTGCAGGGTGAAGTCCAGGGTGCTGAACACCAGGGTCACGAACAGCAGCGTGAGGCCCAGAAGGGCGAGGCGAAGCTGCCGGGCGGTGCGCGCCCAGCGGCGGAAAACGGACAAATGTTTCATCAGAAGATCACTCCTCTGGCATGGGGGTAAGGGGTGAGAAACGCGACCTGTTCAGGGCCCGTTTTACCCAAACTTTGGCTATTCTGGTTAAAATTATAGTAAAAAGCCTGCTCAGGTGCAAGCTTTAACCGTACAATTCGCGCAGGAATTTTTCGGCAGGGGCTGCAAAATCGGTAAGAAATACCAAAGTAAGCTGTAAACATTGACAGGAACAATGCGCTGTGGTAATGTAAAATAGCGAATGCCCATGCGCGTATTTAATAAGTAAACGACGCAGGGGCGAGGCGAGACCGCGCGCAAAAGAATAACGGCCCGCCGCCCGCGGCAGCAATGCCCCGGCACAGGCCAAGAGCGAACGATGCCCGCGCGGCGCCGCCCCCGGCTGAGGGTGGCCTGTTTGCGGGCATTGGATTTTTTTGTGCGGCATCAGGCAGGCAGCGAAGGCCAAAAAGGAGCGATAGGCGTGGAAAAACCACACAAAAAAGCCGGCAAGGGGCGGCAGCTGATCCCCTTTCGACTGGAGCACGTGGGCAGCCCCGGTGAATTTGCAAAATATGCATTTTTGTTGAATCTGGGGCTTTTCCTCACCGCGGCGGGCATCCATCTGTTCAAGACCCCCAATCATTTTGCCATGGGCGGCACCAGCGGTATGTCCATCATCATGGCCACCCTGTGGCCGGGCATGAACGTGGGCGGTGCGCTGTTCATCATCAACGGCATTCTGGTGGCGCTGGGCATCATCTTTCTGGGCGTGAAGACCATGGGTGTGACCATCTACTCGTCGTTTGCCCTGTCGGCTTTCGTGAGCTTGCTGGAGAAGGTTTACCCCATGAGCGCCCCCTTCACCAACGACACGCTGCTGGAGCTGTGCTTCGCGGTGGCTCTGCCCGCCGCAGGCAGCGCCATCGTGTTCAACGTGGGGGCCTCCACCGGCGGCACCGACATCGTGGCCATGATCCTCTCCAAATACACCAGCATGGAGATCGGCCGCGCGCTGCTCATCTCGGACCTGGCCATCGCGGCCTGGGCAGGCGGGCTGTACGGCATCGCCACCGGCCTGTACTGTGTGCTGGGCACCTTTGCCAAGGCCTTCATGGTGGACAGCTTCATCGAGAGCCTGAACCAGCGCAAGGTGGTCACGGTGATCAGCAGCCACCCGGAGGACGTGAAAGCCTTCATTCTGGAAAAGCTGCATCGCAGCGCCACGGTCTATACCGCCGAGGGCGCCTATACCGGTCAGGCCGAGCAGGTATTCACCACCGTGCTCACCCGCCGGCAGGCGGTGCTGCTGCGCAACCACCTGCGCCGGGTGGACCCCAAGGCCTTCCTCACCATCGTGAATTCCTCCGAGATCGTGGGCAAGGGCTTCCGGGCGCTGTGAGCAGAGCTTTGGCGCAATAATTCGTTCAAAATTGCGCGGTATGATATGCAATGGAGCGCACCGCGCCGCTCCCATGCCGCCGGGGTGTTTCGCAGCCCCGGGCGGTCCGCATTTGTTTTTTCGCGGGGGCGGGGCTCCCGTACAGCAAGAAGGAGTGTTTGATACATGCGGGTAGGCTTGGACATTGGTTCCACCACCATCAAGTGCGTCGTGCTGGATGAGCACGACCAGGTCATCTACGATACATACGAGCGTCACGGCAGCCACATCACCGAAAAGGCGCAGGAGCTGCTGGCCCGTCTGGCCAAGGAAAAGGTGCCCGGCGGCAAGGCGTATCTGGCCATTTCCGGCTCCGCGGGCATGGGCCTGGCGGACGGCTGCGGCGTGCCCTTCGTGCAGGAGGTGTTCGCCACCCGGGTGGCTGCGAAGCGGCTGGCTCCCCAGGCGGACGTGGTCATCGAGCTGGGCGGCGAGGACGCCAAGATTCTGTTCCTCTCCGGCGGCACCGAGGTGCGCATGAACGGCAGCTGCGCAGGCGGCACCGGCGCATTCATCGACCAGATGGCCACCCTTTTGAAGATGAGCCCGGAGGAGCTGAACACCGCTGCCAGCCGGGCCGAGAAGACCTACACCATCGCCAGCCGGTGCGGCGTGTTCGCCAAAAGCGACATCCAGCCCCTGATCAACCAGGGCGCCGCCGCGGGCGACATCGCCGCCAGCATCTATCAGGCGGTGGTGAACCAGACCATCGCAGGTCTGGCCCAGGGCCGTCCCATCCAGGGCAACGTGCTGTATCTGGGCGGCCCGCTCACCTTCAACAGCGAGCTGCGCCGAAGCTTTGACCAGACGCTGGAGCTCACCGGCCTGTGCCCGGACCACAGCCTGCACTTTGTGGCCATGGGCGCGGCCTTCTACGCGGACAAGGAGCTGGACCTGGCCCAGGTGGCGCAGACCATCGGCGGCATCCAGCAGGTGGGCGACTACACCAGCCAGCCGCCCCTGTTTGCAAGCAAGCAGGAATACGAGGACTTCCATGCCCGCCACATGCGCGCCAGCGTGCCCTGCGTGCCCTTCGGCGCGGACGTGGGCCCGGTGCACATCGGCGTGGACTCCGGCTCCACCACCGTGAAGGTGGCGGTCATCGACGACAACGCAAACCTGCTGTTCACCGACTACCAGCCCAACCTGGGCAACCCGCTGCCCCTCATCCGTGAGGTGCTGCTTAAGCTGTACCAGAACCACCCCAATCTGGAGGTGGCCAGCGTTACCAGCACCGGCTACGGCGAGGAGCTGGTCAAGCACGCCTTCCGGGGCGACTTCGGCGTGGTGGAAACGGTGGCCCACTTCACCGCCGCCCGTCACTTCCTGCCGGATGTGGATTTCATCATCGACATCGGCGGCCAGGACATGAAGTGCTTCAAGATCGAGGACGGCGCCATCAGCGACATCTTCCTGAACGAGGCCTGCTCCAGCGGCTGCGGCAGCTTTTTGCAGACCTTCGCCCAGGCGCTGGGCTACGATGTGAAGGAGTTCGCGGCCCTGGGCCTGTTCGCGGATAAGCCCGTGGATCTGGGCAGCCGCTGCACCGTGTTCATGAACTCCAGCGTCAAGCAGGCCCAGAAGGACGGCGCGTCCATCCAGAACATCTCGGCGGGCCTGTCCATCAGCGTGGTCAAGAACGCCATCTACAAGGTTATCCGCGCCGCCAGCCCCGAGGAGCTGGGCCGCCGCATCGTGGTGCAGGGCGGTACCTTCTACAACGAGGCGGTTCTGCGCGCCTTTGAAAAGGAGATGGGCGTGGAGGTGGTCCGGCCGGACATCGCCGGCCTGATGGGCGCCTTCGGCGCGGCGCTGCACGGCCGTTCCCTGGTGGAAAAGGGCCACAAGAGCAGCCTGCTCAGCCGTCAGGAGCTGCTGGAATTCACCCAGAAGACCCAGAACGTGCAGTGCAACGGCTGCACCAACCACTGCCAGCTCACCGTGAGCACCTTCGCGGGCGGCCGCAAGCTCATCAGCGGCAACCGCTGCGAGAAGCCGGTCACCGGCAAGACCGCCCAGGACGATCTGAACCTGTATGCCTACAAGCAGAAGATGCTGGCAAGCTACAAGCCCGGCCCGGCGGTGCGGGGCACCATCGGCATCCCGCTGTGCCTGAATATGTATGAGCTGCTGCCCTTCTGGCACGCCTTCTTCACCAATCTGGGCTTTGCGGTGGTCACCAGCCCGGTGTCCACCCGCGCCATGTACATCAAGGGCCAGGCCAGCATCCCCAGCGACACCGTCTGCTTCCCGGCCAAGCTGGCCCACGGCCACATCCGCGCCCTGGCAGACATGGGTGTGAAGACCATCTTCTACCCCTGCATGAGCTACAACATCGACGAGCACCTGGGCGACAACCACTACAACTGCCCGGTGGTTGCCTATTACCCCGAGGTGCTGGCGGTGAACTGCCCCGAGCTGGCGGACATCACCTTCATCAACGAGTTCGTGGGTCTGCACCGCCCCAAGGACTTCAAGAAAAAGATGCACGAGATCCTGAACCGGTACTTCCCCGGCATCAAGCGGGCCGAGGTGGACCGGGCTGCCGACATGGGCTACGCGGAATACAACGCCCACATGCAGCGCCTGCGGGACAAGGGGGCCGAGATCATCGCCGCCGCCCGGGCCGAGGGCAAGCGCATCATGGTGCTGGCGGGCCGTCCCTACCATGTGGACCCGGAGGTCAACCACGGCATCGACGCGCTGCTGTGCCGCCACGGCGCGGCGGTCATCACCGAGGACAGCGTGGCCTGGCATGAGGAGAAATTCCCCACCACCGTGCTGAACCAGTGGACCTATCACTCCCGCCTGTATGCCGCCGCCAAATACTGCACCACCCAGAAGGATATGGACCTGGTGCAGCTGGTGAGCTTCGGCTGCGGCGTGGACGCCATCACCACCGACGAGACCCGCGAGATCCTGCACGAGGGCGGCAAGCTGTACACCCAGCTGAAGATCGACGAGATCACCAACCTGGGCGCGGTGAACATCCGCATCCGCAGCCTGCTGGCTGCGCTGGACGAAAAAGAACGAAAGGGGGAATGACCCGATGGAACCCAATTATCCCCGTTTTACCCAGGAGATGAAAAAGACCCACACCATCCTGATTCCCAACATGCTGCCCCTGCATTTTTCCATGCTGGCGGCGGCGCTGGAATACGAGGGCTACCACGTGGAGGTGCTGGGCAACTGCGGCAGCCAGGTGGCTCAGCTGGGCCTGAAGTACGTGCACAACGACACCTGCTACCCGGCCCTGCTGGTCATCGGCCAGTTTCTGGACGCCTTGCAGAGCGGCAAATATGACCTGGACCACACCGCTCTGCTGATCACCCAGACCGGCGGCGGCTGCCGTGCCTCCAACTACATCCACCTGCTGCGCAAGGCGCTGCAGCGGGCGGGCTACGGCCACATTCCCGTGGCCAGCCTGAACTTCTCGGGCCTGGAGAAGGACTCCGGCTTCCAGATGAACCTGTCCATCGGCCGCAAGGCCATCGCCGCGATTTTCTACGGCGATCTGATCATGGCCCTGCGCAACCAGACCTCCCCCTACGAGGTCACCAAGGGCCAGGCCAAGGCGCTGGCCGAAAAATGGGTGGACACCATCTGCGGCTGGTTCCACCAGAACAAGGGCTTCTCCGGCAGCGAGATGAAGGCCACCTTCCCGAAAATCGCCAAGGACTTCGCCGCCATTCCGGTGGTGCGCACCCCCAAGGTGAAGGTGGGCATCGTGGGCGAGATCTACGTGAAATACTCCCCTCTGGGCAACAACAACCTGGAGGAGTTTTTGGCCAGCCAGGACTGCGAGGTGAACCTGCCGGGCCTTCTGGGCTTTGTGGATTACTGCATCAGCAACATGGGCGACACCGTGCGCTTTTACGGCGGCAGCCTGGCCGAGGTATGGGGCAGCGAGGCGCTGCTGAAATATCTGGACGGCTTCGAGCGGGCCATGGGCAAGGCCATGCGTGAGGCGGGCTTCCACGCTCCGGCCCGTTTCCTGGAGCTGCGGGAGATGGCCAACGGCATCATCAGCCGGGGTAACAAGATGGGCGAGGGCTGGCTGCTCACCGCCGAGATGGTGGAGC
This sequence comes from Allofournierella sp. CML151, assembly GCF_027853465.1. Taxonomy (NCBI): domain Bacteria; kingdom Bacillati; phylum Bacillota; class Clostridia; order Eubacteriales; family Oscillospiraceae; genus Allofournierella; species Allofournierella sp. CML151. Next base: position 53,453 of record NZ_JAPNNW010000012.1, read on the forward strand.
TGGTCACCACCGGCTACGAGAACATCGTCTGCGCCCAGCCCTTCGGCTGCCTGCCCAACCACATCTGCGGCAAGGGCATGATCAGCCGTATCCGGGCCATTTATCCCAATGCCAACATCACCCCCATCGACTACGACCCCAGCGCTACCCCGGTGAACCAGGAAAACCGCATCAAGCTGATGATCAGCGTGGGCAAGGAACGGCTGGAGGAGCGCATCGCCGCCCAGCCCGCCCCGGTGCAGGAGCCGGTATCCGGCCTGGAAAGCAAGATCGAGAGCATTCCCGGCGCCCGGTAAGCGCCGGAATACAGTAAGAAAGGAAGCCGCAGATGAGCGACTTTGTGATTTTTGACATGGAATGGAACATGGGCTATCAGCCCAAAACCTTCCAGTACCAGGGCGTGGAGCAGACCCTCCGGGGCGAGATCATCCAGATCGGCGCGGTAAAGCTGCGGGATGGCCAAACGGTGGACCGCTTCTCCCTGACCATGAAGCCCCGCATCTTCCCCCGGCTGCATCATCATGTGGCCAAGGTCACCGGTCTGACCCAGGCCCAGCTGGACGCGGGCGTACCCATCAAGGAGGGCCTGCGCCGCTTTGCCGAGTGGTGCGGGCCGGACACCGCCCTGGGCGAGTGGGGGCAGGATGACGTGCCCGTGCTCAAGCAGAACCTGGTGCTCTGCGGCCTGGACGAGACCTGGCCCCATAAGTGGTACGATCTGCAGCGGGTCTTCACCAGCCAGCGTCCCCGCCAGGAGGGCGAGGGCATGACCCTGGAGGCAGTGGTGGAGCGGCTGGGCATCCCTAAGAACGATGCCTTCCACGACGCCTTGAGCGACGCGGAGTACACCGCCGCGGTCTGCGGCTTTCTGGACTTTAGCCGGGGGCTTGCGGAGTACCCCGACGAGGCCCGGCAGCTGAAGGAGCTGCTCTGCCCCGAGGGCAGGGACCGGCGGGACTTCCGGCTCTGGCCCGGCTATGTGGACGGCGAGGCCTGGTCCACCAGCAGCGAGCTGCGGGGCGCGGTGTGCCCGGAATGCGGCGCGCCGCTGGCGCTGGACGGGGACGACGTCTGGCTGCGCAAGGGCAACAACTGCCTTTACAGCATGGGTGAGTGCGCCCAGCATGGCCCGGCCATGATCTGGCTGCGCCGGATGCGGCTGGACGGGCTGCATTTCACCTTCGCCCGGGCCACCGAGCCCGCGGGCAAGGAGGCCCAGGCCAAGTGGGCCAAGGAAAAGAAAGCCGCGCTGGAGCGGGCCCGCCGCAAGCGGGAAAAGGAAGCCGCCGAAGCGCTGGAACGGGTCCGCAACGCGGGCCGCTGAAGCTTAAAAATTGAAGATTTGAGGAGGGACCCCGGCAATGAAACGCAATCGGTTGATTTTCTGCCGCCAGTGGGTGGCAAGAATGGCCAGCATCATCGAAACGGTGGTTGCATTGGTGGTTCTGCTGGCCATTCTGGTGGCGGGCGTACGGGTGCTGCTGGAGGTGCAGGACCTGGTGCTTGCTCCGGATGTGGACGAGGCCTTCACCAGCTTTCTGCGCAGCGCCTTCAACGTGGTCATCGGCATCGAGTTCGTCAAGATGCTGGCCAAGCACAGCCCCGGTAGCGCCATTGAAGTGCTGCTCTTCGCCATTGCCCGCCAGATGGTGGTGGACCACACCTCCCCGCTGGAAAATCTGGTGAGTATCCTGGCCATCCTGCTGATCTTTGTGATCCGCAAGTATCTGTTCGTGCCTGCCTTCGGTGCACACATGCCCGGTGAGGATGCATTCGGTACCTCCAGCCTGCTGGCTGCACGGGAACAGGCACTGCGGGACGCGGATGCGGAAGAGGAGGAATGAGCCTCCCCGCCAGCGGTTTTCCTTCCAAACGCAACAAAGCGCCGGGCACACGGGATTGACTCCGTGTGCCCGGCGCTTTTGTTATTCCACAATCAGGTCCACATGACGGCGGATCTGAAAATGCTCCTGATACAGCCGCTCCATGGGAATCCATTCCTCCCGGAAACGGGCCCACTGGTCCGGACCGTTCCGCTGCATGATCCGCTGCTGCTGTAGCTGGGGCGAAACGTCGAAGAAGACCTTCAGGCCATACTCCCCCCGGCAGGCCGGGTGCAGGGCATAAGCTCCCTCCACGAACACCACCGGCACCGCAGGCACATGCCGCCATTCGTCCATGGTCAGGCGGGTGCAGTCAAACCGCTGGTAGGAAAAGGGCTCCCGCCAGGGAAGGCGCGGCGCCACTTGAATGGAGAACCGCTCATAGTGCACATTGCCCCCGGGCTGGCTCCGGCGGCCGGCGGTGCGCAGATGCGGCGGCAGGAAGAAATCGTCCATATGCACCACCCCGGCGCAGAAGACCTGGCTCAGCCAGTCGGCGGCCTCGGTTTTTCCGGCGGCGGCGCAGCCGTCCATGGCAACGGCCAGCCGCCGGTTGTCCGCAAGGCCGGCGCTGCGCTGGCTCACCGCCGCCATCAGGGGCAGCAGCCGGGCCAGCGGCCCGGAAAAGACCCGGTAGTGGGGCTGGTAGGCAGCCCGATAGGCGTCGCTGTGGCGCAGGGGCGGGCAGCCCTTGTCCCGATACAGGGTGAGAAAGCTCTTCATGCCCCGGCTGCAGACGGGGGGCAGCGCGTCCCGGGCGGCCAGCTGCTCCAGTGCCTCCAGCGCACGGCGGAACCAGGCTTCGTCCCGCGGGGTGAGGGAGAAATCCAGGATACAGGCCCGGGCCAGCTGGGCGGGGGTCAGACCGCTGGCAGCAGCTCCCGCCAGGTTCAGCCGGGCCGCGCCGGGGCCCAGAGGTTCCAGCAGCGGGGCCGCATCGTCGGGCGTGAGGGCGGCGTACTCTCCGGCCAGAGCCTGCAAGGCCTCCTGCTCCCCGGCATAGGTGCGGGATGCACCGAAGGCCCGCTGGCGGCAGTATTTTACCAGATCGGCGGGCTGGGCCAGAGGATGGGCCTCCAGATAGACCTGCAGCTCCCGGGTGAATTGGTCCAAAGAAAATTCGTTCATAAAGGGGTCACCTCCAAAAAACCGGCGCTTTCCTGCAAAAGGAGGGAAGAACGGCTGCGGATCAGGGAAAAAGCGAACCGGCCGCGCGTGAGCACGGCCAGCAAAAAACAAAAAGGGAAGTGTGGGTCAGCCCAGCACCACCAGCTCGGGCGGAGTGAGCAGCCGGAAGGGCACACCGCTCATACCGATGCCCCGGCTCACGAACAGCTGGGCGGGGCAGTCTGCTTGAGGCCGGTAAAGCCCCTGGGGGAACATCTTGCCCCCGGGCGGCAGAATCATTTTGGTGAGCACCGGCACCTGCAGCTGGCCCGCGTGGCTGTGGCCGCTGAGCATCACATCCACCCGGGAAAGATTCAGGTAGCGGGCCTTGTCCGGCATGTGGCACAGGCAGACCCGCCAGCCTTCGGCGGGCATATCCCGCGGCACCTTGCCGTCGGAATAGGGGGCCAGGCCGCAGACCGTAACACCCGGCGCGGGCTGTACAATCTTATCCCACAGGGGAACAAAGCCGCCGTGCTCCATCAGCATCCGGTAGAAGGGCGCGGCGCCCTGGCGAACATCATGGTTGCCCCATACCGCGTACTTGCCCAGCGGCGCTTCGATGCGCTGCAGCTGACCTGCCAGCCAGGAGAAGTCCAGCATGTGGGCATCCCGGGCAAACTTGGCGAAGAAATCGCCGCCGAACAGCACCAGCTCGGGCTCCTCGGCATTGATGGCATCCACCAGCGGCTCCAGAAATTCGGGGGAGTACATGGGCCCGAAGTGTACGTCCGAGAAAAAGAGGGTCTTCACCGGCGGGCGGCGGCACAGCTCCGGTCGGCTCACGGTGAGCTGCCGGGGCTCCACCTTGGCGGCATACCAGCCCACCGCGGCCCCGGTGACGGCGGCTCCGGCGGCTGCGCTCAGAAACAGACGGGCGGCCCGATCGGCACGGTTTTGATCCATAGAGTCTGACCTCCTGTGGGAATTGTTTCGATACCATTATTATAACAAAAACGCACCTCGTTTGAAAGAAAACGAGGTGCGAAGAAACAGTGAAAAATCAGTAGCCCACGATGATGCCGCCGTCCTGGGCGTAGAAGCTGGTCAGACCGCTGCAGGGCAGAACGGTCACGTCCGCGCCGGGCCACTTGGCCTCGATGCCGTGGCGCAGCAGGTGTGCGGCGTTCTCGTTGAAGCAGTGGCTGATGACCACCGGCGTGCCCTGATAGCCCCGACGGTCCATCTCTTCCAGGATGAAGGCCAGAGTGCGGGTCTCGCCGCGGGTCTTGTGCAGCATTTCCAGCTTGCCGTCGTCGCTGCCGCGGCCCACGATGCGCATACCCATCTTACCGGCCACAAAACCGACCATGCGGTTCAGGCGGCCGTTCTTCACCAGATTGTCAAAGCAGGAAAGGGCAAACAGCACCTGGCGGGGTGCGTAATACACCTCCAGCTCCTTCACCACGTCCTTGAACTCCAGCCCCTGGCCGATCAGCTCGTTGGCCTTGCGGATGGCCAGGGCCATCTCGCCGCCGGTGGACAGGCTGTCCAGCACGTAGATTTTTTTGTCCGGGTGGCTTTCCAGCACCATTTCCTTTGCGATCATAGCGCTGTTGTAGCTGCCGGAAAGATTGCTGCTGATGGTCACGGCAATGATGTGATCCCCCAGCAAAAACTTTTCCGCCCATTCCTCGGGGCTGGGGCAGGCGGTGGTGGACGCGCCGTTGTAGTTGCGCATCTCGGCCATCATCACGGCCACATCCAGGGCGGCGTTATCCACGAATTCCCGGTCGCCCACCCGAATTTTCAGCGGTACGGTGGCAAAACCGGTCTGCGGGGCGGCGTCGGGCAGGCTGCGCAGTTCGCAGGAGGAGTCGGCAACGATCATCCAAGACATAGTAAATACACTCCCTTTGGGCGGCGCGGAGCCGCGCAAAACCACATAGTTTTTAATACTAGATTATTATCTATTATAGAGCCTTTGCCCCTGTTCGTCAAGGCGAAACAGTCGAAGCGCAGTTGTAATCGATGGGCAGGGTGGGCAGGCCGTTCAGGCTCAGGTCCGCCAGGTTGCCGCTCTGCAGCTCGTAAAAGCCCTGGGCGGCGATCATGGCGCCGTTGTCGCCGCAGAATTCCACCGCGGGCAGGCAGAGCTTTGCCCCAAGCTTCTGGGCGCCCTCGTTCACCAGGCAGCGCAAAAGGCTGTTGGCGGCCACGCCGCCCGCCAGGCAGATGGTGGAGGCACCGGTGTCCTTTGCGGCATCCAGCAGCTTGCCCGCCAGAATCTCATCAATCCGATGCTCGAAGCTGGCGGCCATGTCTGCCGCGTTCACCGTCTCGCCCCGCATTTCCGCCTGGTTCACCGCGTTCAGCACTGCGGTCTTCAGGCCGGAGAAGCTCACGTTGTACTTGCCCTCCACATGGGGCACCGGCAGCTTGTAGGCCTTGGGGTTGCCGTTCCTGGCCGCTTTGCTGATGGCCGGTCCGCCCGGGTAACCAAGACCCAGGGTGCGGGCCACCTTGTCGAAGGCTTCGCCCGCCGCGTCGTCCACCGTGCGGCCCAGCACCGTGAAGCGGGTGTAGTCGGTCACCTGCACAATGTGGCTGTGGCCGCCGCTGGCCACCAGGCACAGGAAGGGCGGTTTTAAATCCGGGTGGGTCAGGTAGAGGGCGGCAATGTGCCCCCGCAGATGATGCACCGGCACCAAAGGCTTCTTTGCCGCGTAGGCCAGGCCCTTGGCAAAATTCACGCCCACCAGCACCGCGCCGATCAGACCCGGCGCAAAGGAGACGGCAATGCCGTCCAGGTCGGCGGGGGTCAGCTGTGCGTCCGCCAGGGCCTTTTCCACCGTGGCGCTGATGTATTCCGCGTGGCGGCGGCTGGCGATCTCCGGCACCACGCCGCCATAGAGGGCCTGCTCCGCCACACTGGTGGAGATCACATTGCTCACCAGCTCGCGGCCGTCCTTCACCACGGCGGCGGCGGTCTCATCGCAGGTGCTCTCGATTCCTAAAATATACATTTTGTAATATCACCATGCTTTTCAACAAATATCGGGGATTTTCGGGTCACAGCGCCCGGTGCATGAGGACCGCGTCCTCGGTGGGGTTCTGGTAGAAGCGGGGGCGGCGGCCGTCCGCCGCAAAGCCCGCCTGCTCATACAGGGCGATGGCCCCGGCGTTGGAGGCACGCACCTCCAAAAAGGCAACCTCCGCGCCCTCGCCGCGCAGCGCCTCCAGGCTATGCCGCAGCAAAGCGGTGCCCGCGCCGGTGCGCCGGGCCTCGGGGGCCACGGTCAGGGTGTACAGACTGGCCTCCCCGGCGGCCAGCTGCCAGGCGGCAAGGCCCGCCACCGGCTGGCCGGGTGCCTGTGCCACAAACAGCCGGGACGCGCCGCCGGTCAACTGGTTTTCCAGCTCCTCGGAAAGCTGGGCCAGGCTCCAGGGGTCGCCCGCGCTCTGCTCGATCACTGCGCAGGCGTCCAGATCGGCCCGCTCCATGGGCCGGATCAAATATTCCACGAAACAATGCCTCCTTTGTGGAAAACCCACCTTTAGTGGGATTCCAGCCAGGTCTTGCCCTGGCCCACGTCGGCGGTCAGGGGCACGGAGTAGCTTACCGCGCCCTCCATCTCTTCCTTCAGGATGCGGGCCACGGTCTCGGCCTCGGCCTCCGGGGCCTCCACGATCAGTTCGTCGTGCACCTGCAAGATCAGCTTTGCGGCCAGGCCCTCGGCCCGCAGCCGCCGCCATACTTTTACCATGGCCAGCTTGATCACATCCGCCGCGGTGCCCTGGATGGGGGTGTTCATGGCCATCCGCTCGCCCAGCGCCCGCAGGTTGTGGTTCTTGCTGGCCAGCTCGGGCAGGGCCCGGCGGCGGCCGAACAGGGTGGTCACATAGCCCTTCTCGGTGCCGTGGGCGATGGTCTCGTCCATATAGTTTTTCACGCCGGGGAAGGTGGCCAGATAATTCTTGATGAACTGGTCCGCCTCCTTCACCGACACATTGATATCACGGGAAAGGCTGAACGCGCCGATGCCGTACACGATGCCGAAGTTCACCGCCTTGGCGGAGGAGCGCAGGGCGGGGGTGATCATCTCCGGCGGCAGGTTATAAATTTTCGCGGCGGTGCTGCGGTGGATGTCCTGCCCGGTCAGAAAGGCCTGGCGCATGGATTCATCCCCGGAAATGTGGGCCAGCAGCCGCAGCTCGATCTGGCTGTAGTCCGCGTCCACCAGGGTGCAGCCGGGCTTTGCCACAAAGAACTGGCGCAGCTGGCTGCCCAGCGGGGTGCGGATGGGAATGTTCTGCATGTTGGGCTCGCTGGAGGAAAGCCGCCCGGTGCGGGCTTCGGTCTGGTTGAAGGTGGAGTGCATCCGCCCGTCCGGCCCGATCACCTTCAAAAGACCCTCCACATAGGTGGAGTTCAGCTTCTGGTAGGTGCGGTACTGCAGAATGTCGTCGATCACCGGGTGCTCGCTGCGCAGGCTTTCCAGCGTCTCCGCGTTGGTGGAGTAGCCGCTCTTGGTCTTTTTGCGGGGCGGCAGGCCCAGCTTCACGAACAGGGCCTCGCCCAGCTGCTTGGGGCTGTTCACGTTGAATTCGTAGCCCACCTGCTCGTAAATGCGGGCAAGACAGCCCTCCAGCTCCTGCTTCATCTTTTCGCCGAAGGCTACCAGGCCCTCCTTGTCCACCAGCATGCCGGTGCGCTCCATGTCCGCCAGTACCAGGGCCAGGGGCAGCTCCACCTCGGCCAGCAGCCGGTCCATGCCCTCCTCGGTCACCTTGGCGTCCAGCGCGTCGTACAGCCCGGCCAGCACACCGGCCAGCGGTGCGGCCTCGCAGCGGAAGGCGGGCTGGATGCCGTACTCCGCGGTCAGGTTTTCCACCGTGTAGCTGCTGGCGGCGGGGTTCAGCAGGTAAGCGGCCAGCTTCGCGTCAAACACGATGCTCTTGCCCTCGCCGCCGCCGGCCAGCGCCAGATGATAGAGCGGCTTTGCGTCAAATACCCGCAGGGTGGCGCCGCTGTCCAGCAGGCGGACCAGTGCGGCCTCGTCCAGCGGGTAAACGGCATTTTCCTGCACCGCGTACCAGCCTTCGCCCTCCTGGGCCAGGTCATACCGGCCCTCGGGGATCATGGGCAGCACGTCCGGCTCCACGGCGGCAAGCTCCGGCGCGGGGGCGGCAGCCTTGGGGGTCACGCCGTCCAGACCCAGCCGGGGGGCAAGGCTGTGGATTTCCAGCTCGGCCAGCAGCCCGGCGGCCGCGGCCGCGTCGCCCTCGCCCCGTTTGTAGGTGCCGGGGGCGGTGTCCACCGGGATGGCGCAGTCGATCTCCGCCAGCTTGCGGGAGAGCTCCGCGTCCTCCTTATGGGTGGTCAGCTTGGTGCGCACGCCGGGCTTGATGGCGCTGTCGTCGATGTGCTCGTACACGCCCGCCAGACTGCCGAATTTCTGGATCAGGGCCAGGGCGGTCTTTTCGCCCACGCCCGCCACACCGGGGATGTTGTCCGAGGTGTCGCCCATCAGGCTCTTCACCTCGATGAGCTGCTTGGGGGTAACGCCGTATTTTTCCTCCACAGCGGCCTTGTCCATCACCACGGTCTCGCTGCGGCCCATCCGGGTGGCGGCCAGCAGCACGGTCACGTGGTCGTTCACCAGCTGCAGGCTGTCCCGGTCACCGGTGGCCAGGTAGCACTCGTCGCCCCGGGCGGCAGCGGCCGCGCTCAGGGTGCCCAGAATGTCGTCCGCCTCGTAGCCCTCCTTGGAGACCATCACGAAGCCCAGGTCAGCCAGCAGCTCCTTCAGCACCGGCATCTGCTGAGCCAGCTCCTCGGGCATGCCCTTGCGGGTGGCCTTGTAGCCGTCGTACATCTTGTGGCGGAAGGTGGGGGCCTTCAGATCAAAGGCGATGGCCACCTCGTCCGGCTGGACCTCTTTCAACAGGTTCAGCAGAATATTCATAAAGCCGTAGATGGCGTTGGTGTAACGGCCATCCTTGGTGGTGAGCAGCTTGATGCCGTAGAAGGCGCGGTTCACAATGCTGTTGCCGTCCAAAACCAGCAATTTCATGGGCAGACCTCCGAAAAAACGTGTGTTGACCGCCCGCCCGAAGGGGACAGGCGGCAGATGCTATATTTAATAAGTATACCACAACGCTAAGTTTTGTGGTACAATAAACCCTGGATTTCTGCCGGGGCAGCGCTCCGGCTTTTTCAAAGGAGAAACTGCAATGCAGCTTGGCAATATGACCTTTGCCCCCGGCGCGGTGCTGGCCCCCATGGCCGGTTTCACCGACGCCGCCTGCCGCCGCCTGGCGGCCAACCACGGGGCGCTTTACACCATCAGCGAGATGGTCAGCGCGAAGGCCCTGACCTTTGGCGACAAAAAAAGCGCCCAGCTGATTTATAATGAAAACAACCCGGCCCCCTACGGGGTGCAGCTGTTCGGTGCGGAGCCCGAGACCATGGGCCAGGCCACCGCGCTGATTCAAAAGTACAAGTTTGATTTCATCGACATCAACATGGGCTGCCCGGCGCCCAAGATCAACTCCAGCGGAGCGGGCAGCAAGCTGATGCTGGACCCCAAAAACTGCGGCGACATCGTGGCCGCGGTGGTAAAGGAAAGCCAGGGCAAGCCGGTCACCGTGAAGATGCGCGCCGGCTGGGATGCCGACCACATCACCGCCGTGGAGGTGGCCAAGGCCTGCGAGGCCGCGGGCGCGGCGCTGGTGGCGGTGCACGGCCGCACCCGGGAACAGATGTACCAGCCCGGAACCGTGGACTGGAAGATCATCGAAGCGGTGAAAAAGGCGGTGAAGATTCCGGTTTTGGGCAACGGCGACATTGAATCCGCCGCCGATGCGGTTGCCATGGTGAACGCCACCGGCTGCGATGGCGTGATGGTGGGCCGTGCCGCGCTGGGCGACCCCTGGATTTTTGCCGAGATCAAGGCCGCGTTGAACGGCGAGCCCGCCCCCGAAAAGCCCACCCTCCGCCAGCGGCTGGAGGCTCTGCGCACCCAGGTGTATGAGATGTGCGAAGAAAAGGGCGAGTGGGTGGCTATGCCCCAGGCCCGCAGCCAGGCCCTTTACTACATGAAGGGCCTCAAGGGCGCGGCGGGGCTGCGCCGGGCCTGCTGCCAGCTGAGCCACTACGAGGACCTGGACGAGCTCTTTCAAAAAGTATACGACGCGGGCAACCGCTGAGCGGCTCAGTCCGCGCTCTGGCCGGTCAGCTCATCCAAAGGCTGGGCGTAGCAGGGCAGCATATGCACGATGAAATAGTCCGCCTCCGGGCAGTTCATTTCCTTTAATGCGGCCCGCTGCTGGGTCAGCGCGGCGGCGAACTCCCGGTTGCCCGCCTGCACCTCCTCGGTGCATTTGATCAGGGCGCTCAGCCGGTCCGCCGCCTTGAGCAGCTTTGCCTCCTCCTCGGTGAGCAGGCTGCCGGTCACATAACCGGCCATCTCCTCCCGCAGCTGGGGCGGCAGATAGCCCAACAGGGCGGCGGCGCTTTCGTCCTCCAATGCCTTGTAGGCCTTGCGCAGCCGCTCGTTTTTGTATTTCACCGGGGTGGGCATGTCGCCGGTGAGGATCTCCTGTGCGTCGTGATACAGCGCCGCCACCGCCACCGTCTCCGGCCGCACCGGCGTGCCGGTGATCTTTTGGGCAATCAGGCACAGGGTGTGGGCCAGAATGGCGGTGTCCGCCGCGTGCTCGCTCAGGCTCTCGGTGCGGGAGGCGTGCATCAGGCTCCACCGGCGGATGTACTTCATCCGGCTCACCAGTGCGTTGAAGGAATAGATTTTCATTTCTTTCACACTCCTGGGTGTTATACTTAACTTTGTCTGCGCCCACCGGGCGCTTTCTGAAAACACTATATCATATTTTCCCGCCCGGGGGCAGCCCCGGTGCGCCGAAAGAAAAAGGATGTGAGGTGCGTTCTATGATACGCCCGCTGGAAAAACCACAGAACAAATACTGGCTTACCTTCGCGCTGTGCGGCCTGGCTGCCGCCCTGATGTTCCTGCCGTTCTACATTCTGGACAAGGGCTTCTTTTTATACGCGGGGGATTTTAACAGCCAGCAAATTGCCTTTTATTATTCCGCAAATCAGTTCGTAAAATCCGGCGGCGGCTCCTTCAGCTGGGCCACCGACCTGGGCAGCGGCTTTCTGAACAGCTACGCCTTTTATCTGGCGGGCAGCCCCTTCTGGTGGCTGAGCCTGCTGTTCCCGGCGGCATGGATGCCCTACCTGATGGTGCCCATGCTCTGTTTGAAATTTGCCGTGGCGGGCGGGGGCGCTTACCTGTGGATGCGCCGCTACACCCGCAAGGCGAACATGGCGGTGCTGGGCGCCTGCATGTATGCCTTTTCCGGCTTCACAGTGTACAACGTGTTCTTCAACCACTTTGTGGATGTGGTGGCGCTGTTCCCCTATCTGCTCTGGGCGCTGGACGCGGCGGTGTACGAAAAGCGCCGGGGCCCCTTCGCGGTGCTGGTGGCGCTGAACCTTTTGAATAACTACTTCTTCTTCGCCGGTCAGGTGGTGTTCCTGGCCATCTATTTTGTGTGCATGGTGCTGGCCGGGCGGTACAAAATCAATGGCCGCACCTTCGGTGCGCTGGCCTTCGAAAGCCTGGCAGGCGTGGGCATGGGCGCCATTCTGGCCATTCCCACCATGCTCAGCCTGCAGAACAATCCCCGGGTATCCAGCTTTTCCGAGGGCTTCGGCCTGCTGCTTTACAGCAGTGTACAGCAGTATGCCGCCATTCTTTACAGCTTCTTCTTCCCGCCGGACTGCCCCTATATGCCGGTGATCTTCGATTCCGGCGTCATTAAGTGGACCAGCATGACCGCCTACCTGCCCCTGGTGAGCATGATGGGCGTGCTGGCCTATTGCCGGTGCAAAAAGGGCACTGCCTTCAAATGGATTCTCAGCACCTGCCTGGTGATGGCGCTGGTGCCGGGGCTGAACTCCATGTTCTACGCCATGAACTCCAGCTACTACGCCCGCTGGTACTACATGCCGGTGCTCATCATGTGCGCGGTGACCATCTACGGGCTGGAGCACGAGGACGAAGTGGACCTGAAAAAGGGTCTGCGCCCCACATTGGCGGTGCTGGTGGCCTACTGTGCCTTCGCCCTGGTACCCACCGAAACCGATGACGGCGGCTGGAAGATCGGTGTGATGGACTACCCGGAAAAGTTCTTCTTGAACTTCGGCATCGCCCTGATCGGTGTGCTGCTGTTCTGGGTGCTGTGGCTCATGTACAAGCGCACCCCCCAGCTGCCCCGGCGGCTCACCGCGGCGGTACTTGTCTTCGGCTGTCTGTACGGTGCGATGCACATCGCCATCGGCAAATTTGCCCAGTGGGACAACGACAAGGACTTCTACCAGCAGCAGTATGTGGACGGCCGGGCCCTGGCGGAGATTCTGCCGGAGGGCGCCTACCGCATCGACGACTACGAATGTTACGATAACCTGGGCCTGTGGGTGAATCGGAGCGACCTGCAGACCTTCAACTCCACCGTGGCCCCCTCCATCCTGGAGTTCTACCCCCAGGTGGGTGTGAAGCGGGATGTGCGCAGTGCCCCGGAGGTGGACGAATACGCCCTGCGTGGCCTGCTCAGCGTGAAATACACCATCTGCCCGGTGGACAAGCAGGAGGAGTTTGAGGAAAAGGCCGGCGACAACTGGCGCTACTGGACCATCCAGGGCCAGCTGGCGGTCTATGAAAACACCGACTGGCTGCCCATGGCCTACTCCTACGATGCCTACATCACCGAGGAGGAGTACGAGGAGATTCCGGAGGAATACCGGGACAATCTGCTGGTCCGGGCCATCGTGCTCAGTGAGGAGCAGGTGAACACCTGGGGCGGCGGGCTGCGCCATCTGACCGAGGCCGAGCAGACCGACTTCGACCGGGCCAGCTACGAGGAGGACCTGGACGACCGCCAGGCCATGGCCGCCAGCAGCGTTGAGCTGGACAACTGGGGCCTCACCGCCAACATCCAGCTGGAAAACAGCACCCTGGTCTTCTTCCCGGTGCCCTATGACGCGGGCTTCACCGCCACCGTGAACGGCGAGGAGGCCCCGGTGCTCAAGGTCTCCGGCGGCCTGATGGCAGTGCCTGCCTCCGCGGGCGACAATACCATCCGGCTGGAATACCATACCCAGGGATTGAATGTGAGCCTGACCCTGGCGGCAGTGAGCGCCGTGGCCTTTGCGGGCTATCTGGTGCTGTGCGCCCGTGCCCGCAAAAAGCACCGGGCGGCTCTTGCGGAAAAATATCATCTGGACCCGCCGCAGCCCCGGCAGTAAGACCGGAACACAAAGGAGAAAGAACCCAATGGATTTTGCAAAGATTCTTGCCGGGGAGCTGAACGTCCCCGAGCAGTATGTTTCGGCGGCCATCCGCCTGATTGATGAGGGCAACACCATTCCCTTCATTGCCCGTTACCGCAAGGAGGCCACCAACGCCATGGACGACCAGGTGCTGCGCCAGCTGGCCGACCGACTGGAGTACCTGCGCGGTCTGGAAAAGCGCAAGGGCGAGGTGGCGGCTACCATCGAGGAGCTGGGCGCCATGACCCCGGAGCTGCAGAAGGCGCTGGACGCCGCCAAGACCCTGGCCGAGGTGGAGGACATCTACCGGCCCTATAAACCCAAGCGCAAGACCCGCGCCAGTGTGGCTAAGGCCCGGGGCCTGGAGCCGCTGGCCCAGGCCATCTTCGCCCAGAAGCCGGATCTGGATGTGAACGCCGAGGCGGAGAAGTACATCAATGACGAGGTGCCGGACGCCGAGGCCGCCCTGGCCGGTGCGCGGGACATCATCGCCGAGCAGGTGAGCGACGATGCCACCCTGCGCGCCCAGCTGCGCCGCTTTTACCAGACCTTCGGCCTGGTGAAGAGCAAGGCCGCCAAGGAGGAGGACAGCGTCTACGCCGGGTACTACGATTTCAGCCAGGCGGTGAACAAGATCGCCGGTCACCGGGTGCTGGCTCTGGACCGGGGCGAGCGGGAAGGCTTTTTGAAGGTGACCGTGGAGGTGGATGCGGAAAAGGCGGTGGGCGGTATCCGCCGCATGTTCGTGAAGGCGGGCGGCGGCCCCAGCGCGGCCCAGGTAAGCGCCGCGGTGGAGGATGCCTACACCCGGCTGATCCATCCCAGTCTGGAGCGTGAGGTGCGCTCCAATCTGTCCGACGAGGCCGCCGAGGGCGCCATCCAGGTATTCGGCGAGAACCTGCGCCAGCTGCTGCTGCAGCCCCCCATCAAGGGCAAGGTGGCCCTGGGCATGGACCCGGGCTACCGCATGGGCTGCAAGCTGGCTGTGGTGGATGAGACCGGCAAGGTGCTGGACACCGCGGTGGTCTACCCGGTGCCCGAGTTCAAGAAGGTGGACCAGGCCAAGGCCAAGGTGAAGGACCTGATCCGCAAGCATCATGTGCAGATCATCGCCATCGGCAACGGCACCGCCGGTAAGGAGACCGAGATCTTCGCCGCTGAGGTCATCCGGGAGCTGGGTGGCGGTGTGCAGTACATGGTGGTCAGCGAGGCGGGGGCCAGCGTCTATTCCGCCAGCAAGCTGGCCGCCGAGGAGTTCCCTCAGTTCGACGTGAACCTGCGCAGCGCGGTGAGTATCGCCCGCCGTTTGCAGGACCCCCTGGCCGAGCTGGTGAAGATCGACCCCAAGGCCGTGGGTGTGGGCCAGTATCAGCACGACATGCCCCAGAAACGGCTGAACGAGACGCTGGACGGCGTGGTGGAGGACTGCGTGAACAGCGTTGGCGTGGACCTGAACACCGCCAGCGCCCCCCTGCTGGCCCGGGTGGCGGGCCTGAGCGCCTCCACCGCCAAAAACGTGGTGGCCTGGCGGGAGGAGAACGGCGCCTTCGCCAGCCGTGCCCAGCTGAAAAAGGTGAAGGGCCTGGGCCCCAAGGCCTTTGAGCAGTGCGCGGGCTTTTTGCGCATTCCCGGGGCCAAGAAGGCGCTGGACGGCACCGCCGTCCACCCGGAAAGCTACCCGGCGGCGGAAAAGCTGCTGAGCCTGTGCGGCTTTGCGGACAAAGACATCGGCACCGAGGCCATCCAGGCTCTGCCCAAAAAGGCCAGGGAGATCGGCTTTGCCGCCCTCTGCGCCGAGACCGGCGCGGGCGAGCCGACCCTGAAGGACATCATCGCCGAGCTGCTGCGCCCCGGGCGGGACATGCGCGACGAGCTGCCCGCGCCCATGCTGCGCAGCGATGTGATGAGCCTGGAGGACTTGAAGCCCGGCATGGAGCTGATGGGCACCGTGCGCAACGTGATCGACTTCGGCGCGTTTGTGGACATCGGCGTGCACCAGGACGGCCTGGTTCACATCAGCCAGCTGAGCGACAAGTTCATCAAGCATCCCAGCCAGGCGGTGAAGGTGGGCGACGTGGTCAAGGTGAAGATCCTGGATGTGGACCAGAAGAAAAAACGCATCAGCCTGACCATGAAGGGGCTGAACAAGCAGTAAATCAAGGCAGAGAAGGGAAAGGGAGGAAACGGCCATGCAGGTAAAATTCAGCGTGTACTTTTGCAGCGATGAGGGCGAGCGCTTTTTCGGCGCAGGTCCCTGTGAGCTGCTGCTGGAGGTGGAGCGGCTGGGCAGCCTGCGGGCCGCAGCCCAGCATCTGGGAATGGCCTATACCAAGGCCTTTTCCATGATTAAACGGGCGGAAAAGGAGTTTGGCTTCGCCATGACCCAGCGAACCATCGGCGGTAAGGGCGGCGGCGGAAGCACCATCACGCCCCAGGCCAAGGAGCTGCTTATGCGCTACCAGGCCTACCGCACCGCCTGCGGCCAGAGTGCCCAGGATCTGTATAACACCTATTTTTCCTCGTTCCATCCGGAAAAGGACCTTTCACCGGAGCAATAAAAAAGGCCGCGGAGCATTCCAAAAAGAATGCCCCGCGGCTTTTTTCGATTACAGATAATGCACCACGATCATGATCACGCCCAGCACAGTGAGCACCGCGCCGGTGGCCCGGTTGAGCACCACCGGGCTGGCCCGGTTGGCAAAGCGGGCGGCGATGAGCGCCCACACCAGGGTGAACAGCATGCACAGCGCCAGCACCAGAGCATCCGGCGCACCGCCGATGGCAAAGTGGGAAACCGCGCCGGTGAGGGCGGTGAAGGTCATGATGAACACGCTGGTGCCCACCGCGGTCTTCAGCTCGTAGCCCAGCACGCTGGTGAGGATGAGCAGCATCATCAGGCCGCCGCCCGCGCCCACAAAGCCGCAGATGAAGCCGATCACCACGCCGCAGCCCAGTGATTGCAGGGTGCTCACCAGCGGCGAAAGCCCGGCCCGTTTTTCCTTGGTGGTGGTCACCGGCAGAACAATGAATTTCAAGCCCAGGAACAGGGTCATGAACAGCGAGAAGCCGCCCATGGTCTGGCTGGGCATCAGGCTGGCGGCCCAGCTGCCCACCATGGTGAAGACCAGCACCGCAGCCATCATCACCAGTCCGCCCCAGATGTCCAGATTTTTGTTTTTGCCGTAGGTGTAGGCGGAGGCGGCGCTGGCAAGCACGTCGCTGGCCAGGGCGATGCCCACCGCCAGGTAGGGGTCCATGTGCAGAAAGGTGATGAGCATGGGGCTGATCACCGCGGCGGCGCTCATGCCGGCGAATCCGGTGCCCAGGCCCGCGCCCATCCCCGCAAAAAAGCATACGATCAGGGTCAAAAGCATCTTACTGTTGCCTCACTTTTCCAATTTCAAAAATGTCAAAGAGAAGAATAGCGCAAAAAGGCGAAAATTCTGTGAACAGTCCGAAAAAAGGCCCGGCCTTCCATTCCGGAAGGCCGGGAACCTGTAATATAAGGGAAATATCACAGCAGGGGAACACCGGCAGCGCGGCAGGCGGCGCGGGTCTCGTCGTCCCACAGGCTCACCTGCACCTCGCCCACGTGTACCTTGCCCAGCAGCAGCATGCACAGGCGGCTCTGGCCGATGCCGCCGCCAATGGTCAGGGGCAGCTCGCCCGCCAGCAGCATCTTGTGGAAGGGCAGGGTGCGGCGGTCGTCACAGCCCGCCTCGGTGAGCTGACGGTCCAGGGCAGCGGGGTCCACGCGGATGCCCATGCTGCTGATCTCGATGGCCTGCTCCAGCGGCTCGTGCCAGAACAGCAGGTCGCCGTTCAGGGTCCAGTCGTCGTAGTCGGGGGCGCGGCCGTCGTGGGGCTTGCCGCTCTTCAGCTTGCCGCCGATCTGCATGATAAAAATGGTGCGGTGCTCCTTGGCAAAGGCGTTCTCCCGCTCCTTGGGCGACAGGCCGGGGTACAGGTCCTCCAGCTCCTGGCTGGTCACAAAGGTGACCTCGCGGCACAGGCTGGTGTTCAGGTCTGCAAACTGCCACTTCAGCTCGTCCAGGGTGGAGCTGATGGCGTACACGATGTTCTGCACGGTGTGCATGAGGAATTCCGGGGTGCGGTCCTGGGCGGTGATCACCTTTTCCCAGTCCCACTGGTCCACGTAGATGGAATGCAGGTTATCCATCTCCTCGTCCCGGCGGATGGCGTTCATGTCGGTCACCAGGCCGTTGCCCACCCGGAAGCCGTACTGGTGCAGGGCCAGGCGCTTCCACTTGGCCAGGCTGTGCACCACCTGGGCGCTGGAGCCGGTGGCGGGCACGTCAAAGCTGACCGGGCGCTCCACGCCGTTCAGATCGTCGTTCAGGCCGGTGGCCGGGTCCACGAACAGGGGCGCGGTGACCCGCTTCAGGTGCAGCGCGGCGCAGAGCTTCACTTCGAAGATCTGCTTGATCAGGCCGATGGCCTTCTGGGTATCGTAAAGGCCCAGGCAGGGGGTGTAGCCGCCGGGCAGCAGGGTTTTGTTCATTGGTGTGTTTCCTCCTCGGGCTTGGATTCAATGCGCACCAGCAGGCTCAGAATGCGCTTGTCCTCTACCTTTTCCACGGTAACGTGCAGGTTCTGGAACTCGAAGCTCTCGCCGGGCTCGGGAATGTGCTCCAGGCACTCCAGGGCCCAGCCGGCCACGCTGGAATAATCGCTTTCGAAGTCCTTGATCTTCAGGTCCAGCTCGTCGAACAGATCGTCGATGTTCACCTCGCCGGCCACCCGGTACAGGTTCTCCTCCAGCTTCTGGATGGGCATCTCCTCCACCTCGTCGGTCTCGTCGAAGATTTCGCCCACCAGTTCCTCCAGCACGTCCTCCATGGTCACAAGGCCCAGGGTTCCGCCGTAGTCGTCGGTCACAATGGCCATGTGCTGCTTTTTGCGCCGCAGCTCGGCCAGCAGGTCGTTGATGTGCTTGGTGCGGTATACGAAGGAGATGTCGCGGCAGAGCTCGCGCACGTTCACGGGCTTGTTCTGGGCCAGGCAGCTGAACAGATCCCGGGTGTGAAGCATGCCGATGATGTGATCGATGTCGTTTTCATACACCGGGATGCGGGTGTAGCTGTTGGCCAGCACGGTGGAAATCACCTGATCCACCGGCTCGTTCACGTCCACGGCCAGCATATCCACACGGGGGATCAGGATCTCCTGCACGGTGATATCGTCGAAGTCGATGACCGATTGGATGATGTCGGTCTCCTGACTGTCCAGCACGCCTTCTTCCTCCACCGTGTCGATGATGGTCTTCAATTCGTCCTCAGTCACGCTGGGCTGGTCGTCCGCCGCCTTGCGGCCGAAGGCCAGCTTCTTCAGCAGCACGAAGAACAGCACCAGAGGGGTGAACAGCTTGCGCAGCAGGTCGATGATGCCTGCCGCCCGAATGGCGATGGACTCCGCGTGCTCCTTGGCCAGGCTCTTGGGCAGAATCTCGCCGAAGATCAGCACCAGCAGGGTCATCAACACGGTGGAAACCGTGGGGCCCCACTGCTGGCCCACAAGGGCCACGGCCATCACGGTGCCCAGCGAGGAGCAGGCCATGTTCACGATGTTGTTGCCGATGAGGATGGTGGAGATGGTCTTATCGTAATCGTCGGCGATTTTCAGCGCCAGGGCCGCGCCCTTGTCGCCGCTTTCCGCGCGGTTGCGCATGCGGATGCGGTTGAAGGAGGAAAGCGCGGTCTCACTGCCGGAGAAGAAGGCCGAACCGGCGACCAGAAGAAGAATAAACAGGTACATACTAGGGCCAGGAGTATCCAAAAACAATCACGAACCTTTCTAAATGTCAAATGTATTTTTCGGGATGCAGCCTCTGCACCGGGGCAGGGGTTACCTTATTATATATAACAGAACATGGCCGTCAATGCAACAAAAATGTGGCGAAGGTTGTTGCAGTGAAACAATGTGTTTGTATTATGCGGACAAAAGAATATGGATAAATGTTTCCTAAGTGTGAACCAATCTCAATGTTAAAGACAAAAGTAACAAAAAGTAACCGAGGAAAACTGCGCTTTTGGTACATCGGGGAGAAACTTTTGAAAAGTGGCGACAAATGGATTATTCCGTGCTATAATGCCTAGCAAGGAGCAAGGGTGTGTTTGAGGGGCGGCTCATTGAGCCATACTAAAGCATACCGGCAGGTGCTCCGAGGAAAAACCGGAATGCTGCGCGCAGGGGAAAGGCGCGCCGCCGGAAAAACATTGAAAAGATTTTTTGGGAGGCATGAGACAATGATGAAAGAGATCAAGGTTTCCAGCTTCAAACAGGTTAAGGACATTGTAAGCGCCGCAGCTTCCTGCGAGTGCGAGCTGAACGTGCAGGATCTGAAAGGCGTCATCGCCGATGCCAAGAGCATTTTGGGCCTGATGAATCTGGATTACAAGCACCCCGTCAAGCTGATGGGTGAGAATGCCGAGGAAGTAGAGCACGTCTACAACGCGGTCGTTCAGTAACAATAAGGGAAAAAAGGCCGGCCGGTGCATTGCACCGGCCGGCCTTTTTTGCCTGGCAGATGGTGGAGCAGCCTTTACAGTCCCCGGGCGGCATGGTAAAATGAAATCAACTGTGACGCGACTTTAGGGGAAATGGGGCAATTTCTTGAAGAAAACAGTCAAACTGGTCCTGGTCATCGGCTGCCTTTGCGCCCTGGCCGGGTTTTTGGCGTTCAGCGCCTTGCAGCAGTCCCGCATGCTGTTCGGCGTCCGTCTGGCAGATCGGGGAAGAATTGAACAGCTGACCAGTACGGCGGCGCTGAGCGCGGAGGAATGTGCGCTGTACTGGAACGGGGTGGAGCTGCCCTACAACCGGGAGCTGGGGGCCTACTGCCTGCCGCAGCCGCGAAACGGCCAGGCCACCGGCACACTCAGTGCCCAGTGGGGGCAGGTATATCTGCCGGACTGGCTGTGGCAGGCCGACGGCAGCGAACAGATTGCCAGCGGCCAGCCGCAGGCGGTGTATGTGAGCGACGGTAAGCAGTGGAAAAAGCTGTATGTGTACCGCAGCGGCATGCCAGCCATTGCCATCGACAGCCAGGTGCGGGTGAGCACGCCCCGCGACCCGGCGGTGGTGGGCGGTACCATGGGCCGCCTGCCGGTGGAAAATAACTACGGCAGCATCCGGGTGTTCTGGCCCGAGGGCAATGTGCGCCAGCAGGCGGTGAGCACCGGCCTGGAATGGCACTGGCGGGGCAACGCCAGCTATTTTGCGGACAAAAAATCCTACCGGCTGAACCTGATGGACGAAAGCGGCGCGGCCGACGCGCAGGACCTGCTGGGCCTGGGCTCGGACGCGGACTGGATTCTTTTGAACCTGGCCACCGACGTGACCCGCGTGCGGGACAAGGTGGTCAACGACCTGTGGGGCCAGATGAGCGCCGCCTATGACTTCGATCCTGCGGGAGCCACCTGCGAGTATGTGGAGCTGTATCTGAACGGCGAATACATGGGCGTGTATCTGCTGTGCACCACTGTGGACCGGGAGCTGCTGGACCTGGAAGGCGGCGACCGGCTGTATAAATACCGGCAGGGCGTGATGGCCTACGATGAGGAATACGACCAGCTGGAAGAGGACCAGAGCCTGCAGTGGCTGAACAAGCTGGAGGTGGTCTGGCCTCAGCGCTGGACCGAGGGCGTGTGGGAGCCCATGCGCAGTTACGCAGAGGCCTTCTTCTGGCCGGATACCAAGACCGATACCGAACATCTGGAGCAGACCGCCAACATCGACAACCTGATCGATGTGGCCCTGTTCAAGCAGTTTATCTGCGCCATCGACAACTCCTACCACAATATGTACTACATGTATCGGGCGGATGAGGGCCAGTTCTACCGCATCCCCTGGGACCTGAACTACGTCTGGGGCGACACCCACGAGGGGATGTTCGAGCTGGATTTCACCACTCTGATCATTCCGGACATGGAGCTGAACCGGCTGTACGAAACGGACCCGGAGGGGACCGTGGACCGGGTGGCCCGGCGCTGGGCCGAGCTGCGCGAGACCCTGTTCGACTGGGATGTGATCTATGAGGCCATGGAGGCCGAAACCGCGTATCTGGTGGAAAGCGGAGCCATGGGCCGGGACTGGTCGCTTTGGGGTGAGGATGACGCCTACGCCAGCGGTCTTTCCGCCCACCGGACGCTGGATCTGGAGGAAACCGACGAGCTGATGCAAAAGCGGTTGGATTATCTGGACGAATATATGGCGGACTACCGGCCGGAAAGGGTGGAAGAGTTTGGATTACCGGAATGAATGGAAGTACCAGGTGAGCGGAGCCCAGCTGGCGGTGCTTGCCGCCCGGCTCACCCCTCTGCTCCGGCCGGACGGCCATCACCGGCCCGGCGGCTATGCCATCCGCAGCCTGTATTTTGACGACTTCGACAACAGCTGCCTGCGGGAAAACGAGGCCGGTGTGGACGACCGGCGCAAATACCGACTGCGCATCTACAATGGGGATACGGGCCTCATCAAGCTGGAGATCAAGGAAAAGCTGCACGGCATGACCCACAAGACCGGCTGCACCATCACACCGGAGCAGTGCCGGGCCATCCTGCAGGGCACGCCTCCGCCCATTGGGCCGGACAGCCCGCCGCCCATGAACCTGCTGTCGGCGGCCATGCGCACCCGGGGCATGGCGCCCAAGGTGATTGTGGAATACGAGCGTACCGCCTACATAAGCCGTTTGGGCAATGTGCGCATCACCTTTGACCGGAACATCGCTGCCAGCGCGGCGGTGGGCCGCTTTCTGGACGAGCGGGTGCCGCTTACGCCCATCCTGCCCGCAGGGCAGCATGTGCTGGAGGTCAAATACGACGAATTTCTCCCGGACCCGGTGGCTCAGGTGCTGGAATTGGGGCATCTGCGCCGCACCGCATTCTCGAAATATTATCTCAGCCGGTTGGTTCTGAGCGAGCCTCTGGCGGAAAGGGCAATGCAATATGAGCTTCAATGACGTGATCAAAAACAGTGTGCTGGAGGGCTTCGCCTCCACCGATATCACCCCCGCCTCCCTGGCGGTGGTGCTGGGCATCACCACCCTGCTGGGCGTTTACCTGTATGTGGTGTACCGGCTGGCCAGCCGCAACTCCTTCTACAGCCGGGACTTCAATAAGGCCCTGGCCCTGATGCCGGTGATCACCGCGGCCATCGTGCTGGCCATGCAGAGCAGCATCGTGATCAGCCTGGGCATGGTGGGCGCGCTGTCCATCGTCCGTTTCCGCAACGCGGTGAAGGACCCCATGGACCTGGTGTTCCTGTTCTGGAGCATCAGCATCGGCATTGTGTGCGGCGCGCGGCTGTATTCCATTGCCATTATTGCCAGCCTGGTGGTCACCGTGCTGGTCTTCCTGCTGGACCTGGTTCCGGCGGGCAGGGCGCCCTTCCTGCTGGTGGTTAACGGCAGCGATGCCAACCTGGAGCATGCGCTGGACCCGGTGGTGCGGAAGTACGCCAAGAGCTGCCGCGTGAAGAGCCGCAACCTGACCGCCCAGGGCGTGGACCTGATCGTGGAGCTGCGCACCAGCAAGGAGGCCCAGCTGGTGAGCGCCTGCGCTGCAGTGCCCGGGGTCGAGAGTGTGAGCCTGCTCTCCCACGACGGCGAAGCCCGGTTCTGAGCCGCGCCTTTTCCGGCAGGTGCAATCAAAAGCAAACAAAAAGCCGCCCGGCTTTCCGTTTGGAAAACCGGGCGGCTTTTGTTATGTCCTGTTTTGGGGGATGAATCAGCCGTTCACCAGAGCCAGGGTGTCGCGGGCGATCATCAGCTCCTCGTTGGTGCAGACCATCAGGATCTTCACGCGGCTGTCCTCAGCGGACAGGTCGATGATGTCGGCGCCGCGCTGCTTGTTCTTCTCCTCGTCCAGCTTGATGCCGAAGAACTCCATGTTCTCGCAAACCTCTTTGCGCAGGGGGGCGTCGTTCTCGCCGATGCCGCCGGTGAAGACCACGCAGTCCAGACCGCCCATGGCAGCGGTGTAAGCGCCGATGTACTTCTTGATCTGGTAGTTCAGCATCTCCTCGGCCAGGCGGGCGCGCTTGTTGCCGGACTGAGCGGCAGCCTCAACGTCACGCTTGTCGCTGGAAACGCCGGAAATGCCCAGCAGGCCGCTGTTCTTGTTCAGGTAGTCGGCCATGTCCTGACCATGGATGCCCAGCTTCTGCTCCATGTAGGTCACAACGCTGGGGTCCACGTCGCCGCAGCGGGTGCCCATCAGCACGCCGGCCAGCGGGGTCAGGCCCATGCTGGTGTCCACGCACTTGCCGCCGTCCACAGCGGTGATGGAGGAGCCGTTGCCCAGATGGCAGGTAACCATCTTCAGCTCGCTGGGGTCCTTGCCCAGGAACTTGGCGGCAGCCATGCTCACATAGCGGTGGCTGGTGCCGTGAGCGCCGTAGCGGCGGATGGCGTACTTCTCATACATCTCGTAGGGAACGCCGTAGATGTAAGCCTTGGGAGGCATGGTCTGATGGAAGGTGGTGTCGAACACAACCACGTTGGGAGTCTCGGCGCCGAACACAGCCTTGGCGCTGCGCAGGCCCTGCACGTGAGCCATGTTGTGAACGGGGGCCAGAGGAGCGATCTCCTCGATCTTGTCGATGATGGCGTCGGTCACGATCTCGCTCTTGGTGAAGAACTCAGCACCCTGCACCACGCGGTGGCCGATGGCGCCGATCTCGCTCTTATCCTTCACAACGGCGCCCTCGCCGGTGGTCATCATCTCAACGACCTTGGAGAAGGCCTCGGTGTGAGTGGGGAAGGGAACCTCTTCGCTCCAGGAGCCGCCATTGGCCTTATGGGTGATCTTGCTGCCCTCGATGCCGATGCGCTCGCACAGGCCCTTGCACAGCACGTTCTCGTTGTCCATGTCGATCAGCTGGTACTTCAGAGAAGAAGAACCACAGTTGATAACCAGAATCTTCATGTGTTAGTTTCCTCCTGCAATCATGTAAAATCAAAAAATCGGCGCAAAAACCCGCGCCCAGGAAAAAGAAGACCTTTGACCGAGCCGGGTTTTTACATTTTGCTTATTTTATTATATAATGGAACCAGTTTGTTTGCAAGAAGCAGGCCGGTTTTCCGGCAATAAGCCAGAGAAAGGCGGCGAAAACATGCGTTTGGCGGGCATTATCACAGAATACGACCCCTTTCACGCGGGTCACGCCTGGCAGCTGCGCCGGGCGCGGGAGCTGGGAGCCGGGGCAATTGCGGTGTGTATGAGCGAGGATCTGACCCAGCGGGGCTCGGCGGCGCTGCTGCCTCCGGCGGTGCGGGCCGCTGCCGCACTGGACGCCGGGGCCGACCTGGTGATCGGCCTGCCCAACCCCTGCGCGGTGCAGAGCGCCGAGGGCTTTGCCGCCGCTGGCGTGGCCGCGCTCAGTGCCCTTCCCGGGCTGGACAGCCTGGTCTTCGGGGCGGAAACGCCGGATACCGATGCCCTGCTGGAAACCGCCCGGGTGCTGTGCAGCCCGGAATTCGATCAGATGGTACGGCAGCTGGCCGGGCAGGGCATACCCTTTGCCGCTGCCCGCGCCAGGGCGGCCGGGGCGCTGCATCCCCGGGCCGGGGAGATTCTGGCGGCCCCAAACAACAACCTGGGGGTGGAATACTGCAAGGCCATTCTGCGCCAGGGCAGCCGCCTTGTACCGGTGCCGGTGCAGCGCACCGGGGCTCAGCACGGCCAGCAGACCCCTGGCGAGGGCGGCTTTGCCAGCGCCAGCTTTCTGCGGGGGCTGTGGCGGCAGCAGGGGGTGGAGGCGCTGGCCCCCTATGTGCCCGCCCCGGCGCTGGAGCGCTACAAGGCCGCCGCGACCGAGGGGCAGGATCTGGATAGCCGGGCCTTTTCCATCGCGGTGCTCAGCCGTCTGCGGGCCATGAGTCCCGAGCAGCTGGCGGGCACCCGGGGCACCGCCGAGGGCCTGGAGCACCGACTGGCGGCAGCGGCACGCTGCGCGCCGGATCTGGAGGGCCTGTACACCGCCATGAAGACCAAACGCTATGCCCATGCCCGGCTGCGCCGCTATGCCCTGTGCGCGGCGCTGGGCTACGGGCCGGAGCTTTCCCAGACGCCGCCCTACCTGCATGTGCTGGCGGCCAACCGGGCGGGCCTCGCCCTGTTGAAGGGGGCGGCTCTTCCGGCGGATACCTCCCTGGCCGCGCTGGAGAAGAAAAGCGATGCGGCCCGCATCATGGCCCGCGCCCACGCGGCGGGGGCGGATCTGGCGGCGCTGTGCCGCCGCACGCCCGGTCCCATGGGCGGCAGCTATACCCAGAAACCGCTGCTGCGCACCGAAGAATGACCAAATCTCCTGCTTTGGCAGAACCCACAAATGCTCCCTGGCTTTTTTGGGCAAGTTGCATTTTGCGCGTCAACGCACTATAATGAGGTGCGAAGAATCACAAGCGGGAGGGAAGATGTGGTGAACAACAAACAGCAGGCTGTGGTGCAGAGCAGTGAGGCGCTGCGTGTGGGCCTTCTGCTGGCAATGGCAGGCGGCTTTCTGGATGCATACACCTATCTGGGACGGGGGCATGTGTTTGCCAACGCCCAGACGGGCAATATCGTGATGCTGGGCGTGGATGCGGCCCGGGGCGACTGGGCCGGAGCGGGGCATTATCTGCTGCCCATTCTGGCCTTTGTGGCGGGCGTGCTGCTGGCGGAATGGATCAGGGCGCGGGGCAAGGCCCGCCCCGGCGGACGGCTCCACTGGCGGCAGTGGGTGCTTCTGATCGAGTTGGCGGTGCTGGCGGTGGTGGGCTTTCTGCCCGCGGCCGAGGGCTGGAACGACCTGGCCAACGTGTGCGTGTCCTTTGTGTGTTCGCTGCAGGTGGAATCCTTCCGGCGGGTGCATGGCCGGGCCTACGCCACCACCATGTGTACCGGTAACCTGCGCAGCGGCACCGAGCTGCTGGTGCAGTACCGCCGCACCGGCGACAAGACTCTGCTGGCTCACATGTTCAACTACTATGGGGTCATTCTGGCCTTTGTGGTGGGCGCGGGCATCAGCGCGCTGGTCTGCGAGCCGCTGGGCACCGGGGCCATCTGGCTGGCCTGCCTGGTGCTGACCGTGGTGCTGGGCATGCTGTTTTCCAGCGAATGGGAAACCAGCGGCCCGGTGTGACCGCAAGTCAAATGAAAGCAAAAAAAGTTCCGTGTGCGCCGCACACGGAACTTTTTTCTTGTTATTGTTCGCTGTTTTGGGAATCGCTGTTTTTCCAGTCCATCCGTTTTTTGGTCCCGGCAGCTTTTTTGCGGGCGGCTGCGGCGCGCAGCTCCTCCAGCTTCTGCTGCTGGCGGGCGGCGTCCTCGTCCAGACGGCGGGCCCGGCGGGCCTGCTTTTCCTGGGCGGCCTCCTGCAGCTTGCGGGCCTTCTCCGCGGCCTTTTCCTCCGCGGTCTTGGCCTGGCTTCGGGAGGAAGCGGAGCGGCTGGATTTTGCAGCCGGGCGCTGGGCGCTTTCCGGTGCGGCGGTCCACTGCTCCGCAGGCTGTTTGGCCTGGGGCTTTGCCGGTTCCTCGGGCTGCGGGGCTTCTTCGGGCTGGGGCGGAATGAACACCGTGGCCTCCGGCCCGTTGGCGGGCTCAGGCTCCGGCACAGGTTCCGGTTCGGGCACGGCTTCCGGTTCGGGCTCTGCCTCTGCCTTTGTTTCTGCCTCAGGTTCCGCTTCCGGTTTTTGCGCTTCCGGCTCCTCCCGGGGCGGCTGGGGCTGGGGCAGTGCGTCCAGCACCCGCTGCTTGCGCTGCATGTGATGGAACCACAGGTTCGAGAAGAACAGGTACCACACCGCCGCCAGCAGCAGTGCCAGACAGGCCATGGTAATCCGGTTTACTGCCGCGTCAAAGAATGTGCCCTGATGGAACACCCAGAAGGCAGCGCCGATCGCTCCGGTAAGCAGCAGGCTGAGCAGAAGCGAACGAAAAAATTGTTTCACAAGGCACACCTCGTTTCCGTTTGGTTTTGTGCAGAAAAATTACTTGGTGCCGAAGATGCGGTCGCCGGCATCGCCCAGACCGGGGATGATGTAACCGTTCTCGTTCAGCTTCTCATCCAGAGCGGCCACGTAGATGTCCACGTCGGGATGGGCGGTGTGCAGGCGCTCCAGACCTTCGGGAGCGGCGATGATGGCCAGGAACTTGATGCTCTTGGCGCCGCGCTTCTTGATCTGGGTGATGGCGTCCACAGCGCTGCCGCCGGTGGCCAGCATGGGGTCCAGAACCATTACGTCGCGCTCAGCGATGTCGCTGGGCAGCTTGCAGTAGTATTCCACCGGCTCCAGGGTCTCCTCGTTGCGGTACAGGCCGATGTGACCAACCTTGGCGGCGGGCAGCAGGGTCAGCATGCCGTCCACCATGCCCAGGCCGGCGCGCAGGATGGGCACCAGAGCCAGCTTGCGGCCGCTCAGCACGCGGGTCTTGGCAATGGCCACGGGGGTCTCGATCTCCACCTCTTCGGTGGGCAGGTCACGGGTAGCCTCGTAGCACAGCAGCATGGCGATCTCGCTTACCAGCTCCTTGAACTCCTTGGTGCCGGTGTTCCGGTCACGCAGGTGGCTTACCTTGTGCTGTACCAGGGGATGGTCCAGGATCATGGGATTCTTACTCATAATTAACCGCTCCTTATGTTGTGAGTTGTGTATAAAAACTTCCTTAAAACGCAGTTACTTGGCTTCCAGAGCCATCATCTTGTCGATGCGGCGCTGATGCCGGCCGCCCTCGAAGGGGGTGTTCAGGAACAGGTCCACCAGATACACGCCCAGGCCGGGGCCCACCACGCGGCCGCCCATGCACAGGGCGTTGGCGTCGTTGTGGCGGCGGGTGTATTCCGCGCTGAAGGCGTCGCTGCAGCAGCAGGCGCGGATACCGCGGATCTTGTTGGCGCTCATGCTGATGCCCACGCCGGTGCCGCAGAACAGCAGCGCCTTGTCGCATTCACCGGCCACCACGGCCCGGCAGGCGGCTTCGGCCATGTCCGGGTAATCGCAGGCCTCGCCGGTGTAGCTGCCAAAATCCTTGTAGGCAACGCCGATCTCGTCCAGATGCTTGCGGATGGCTTCCTTCAGTTCGTAGCCGCCGTGGTCGGCGGCAAGGGCAACGGGTTTGCTCATTGGGTCGATTCTCCTTTGATGCGGGCCTGGCGTTCCCGTTCGGCCTGGCTCAGCCGCAGATAGCTGGGCAGCAGCCGGGCAGGGGGCACGCAAAGGCCCTTTTGATTCATTTCCATTGCCGCGAGGCAGACCGCGCTTGCCCGGGGCCGCTGCAGCGCGGGCGGGCAGGGCAGAACCCCCGGCAAAGAGCCGTACCTATTATAGCACAGGGCAGCCCCGTCACCAACAAAAAACACCGGCTTTTTGCAATTTTGCAACAATTCGGACATTGTCTCCAGTCCGGCGGCGGTGTCCGGCACAAGGCGGGCATGGCCGGGGCACAGATCAAAGGCCGCCCAGTACACCTGGCCGCGGCGGGCATCCAGCGCGCTGACCACGGTGCCCTCGCCCACAAAGCTGTGGGCCAGTGCCTCCAGGGTGGAGACCGGCGCACAGGCCGCGCCGGTGCAGAAGGCCAGCCCCTTCACAGCAGCAAGACCGATGCGAAGCCCGGTGAAGCTGCCCGGACCGGCGCACACGCCCCACAGATTCACATCCTGCGGGGTCAGGCCGGTGGCCTGGAAGGCCTGGTCCACCAGAGGCATCAGGGTCTCGCTGTGGGTGAGGCCCGCGTCCTGGTAACACTCGTACAGTAACTGATCGTCCCGCATCAGGGCCACGCTCACGGTGCGGCCCGCGGTGTCCATACCAAAGGTGATCACAGGCTCACCCCCTCGATGGTAATGCAGCGGCTCTCCGGCCCGGTGACCTGGATGTCCACCGTCACCGGGTGCTCCAGCGCCAGCAGCGCGGCGAAGTTCTCGCTCCACTCGGCGGCTACCACCGCGCCCTGGTCCAGATAATCATAGAACCCGGCGGCGTTCAGGTCCTCCTCGGTGGAGATGCGGTACAGATCGAAATGGGCCAGCGGCCGGGGACCCCGGTAGTAGTTCACGATGGCAAAGGTGGGGCTGCTCACCGGGTCGGTGCAGCCAAGACCTTTGGCAAGCCCCTCGGTGAAGGCGGTCTTGCCCGCGCCCAGCCCGCCGGTGAAGCACACCAGGCTGCCGGGGGCAAGGCGGCCGGCCAGCCGCTCGCCCAGAGCCACGGTCTCGGCGCGGCTGGCGGTATTGAAAATGGCCATGAAACAAATGCTCCTTAAACGATGGGATGCCGGCCGCGGCAAAAAAGAAGGCCCCGGCCGTGAAATAAAACGGGATGCAGCCTCGTTTTCATAAAAGAAACACAAGAAACACGCATACTTATAATAAGTATACTCAATTGCCCCCCAAAGTTCAACACAAAGCAGCGGGGAAATGATTGTCAGCCGCCTCCAACTGGGCTATAATAAAAAGCGACACCCTGCCCCGGCCACCAAGGGCTGCGGGCCCGCCCGGTATTGCGGGCGGTAAGGCAAATACAAAAGGAGCCGTGGAATGTTCAAGATCATCCGTCAATATGTAAAAGCCACCGACTGGTTCTATCTTCTGATGTGCGTGTGCTGCTCGGTTCTCAGCGTGCTCACCCTCATCAGCATCGGCATGGACAACGGCGGCTTTGCCGTGGATTCCTTCACCGGGGCCATCACCGGCCTGGGCAACTACCGGGATGTGCTGATCCAGGCGGTGGCCAGCCTGCTGGGACTGTGCTGTGCGGTGATGCTTTCCTGCATCGACTACCGGAGCCTGGCCAAGATCTGGCCGGTGCATGTGTCCATCACCTGGGGTCTGGTGCTGCTTACGTTGACCGGACTCACCATCGGACCGGTCACGCTGGGCTATACCCCCAGCGGTACCGACAATCAGAGCTGGCTGATTCTGGGGCCGCTGAGCCTGCAGCCCACCGAGCTGGCCAAGATCAGCTTTATCCTCACCTTCGCCATGCATCTGGACAATGTGCGCGAGCACATCAACGAGCCCAAGGTGCTGGCCAAGCTGCTTTTGCACATTCTGGTGCCGGTGGGCATCATCCACATCCAGGGCGACGACGGCACCGGCATCGTGTTCGCCACCATCGGCTGCATGATGCTGTTCGCGGCGGGCCTTTCCTGGAAATACATCCTCAGCGCCATTGCGCTGGGCACGGCGGGCCTGGCGGCGATTCTGACCTTCTTCCCGGATCAGCTCAAGGGCTACCAGGTGGACCGGATTATGGCCCTGTGGTTTTATCCGGACGATCCCCAGTACCGGGACATCATGCAGCAGCAGAAGGGCGGCCGGGTGTCCATCGGCTCGGGCCAGATCTTCGGCAACGGCTTCTTCCACAATGACCACGCCTACGTGATCAACGCCCAGGACGACTTCATCTTCAGCTACCTGGCCCAGTGCGTGGGCTTTGTGGGCTGCATGGTGGTGCTGGCGCTGCTGTTCGGCGTCGCCATCCGCACCCTCACCACCGGCCTGCGCAGTGAGGACCACATCGGCACCTACATCTGCGTGGGCGTGTTTGCCACCATGGCCTGGCAGATCATCATCAATCTGGGCATGAACACCATGCTGCTGCCGGTGATCGGCGTCACGCTGCCCTTCTTCTCGGCGGGCGGCAGCAGCGCGCTGATGATGTATCTGTGTGTGGGCCTGGTCACCAGCGTTTACATGCACAACAAAAAACGCCTGTTCAGCGACTGAGCAGAGCCAATTGAAAAAAACGAAACCGCCCGCTGTGTGCAGCCAAAGCACACGGCGGGCGGTTTTTGATTAGTTGGATTCCTCCAAAGGCTGCGGAGTGCGATAGAACTCCCGCACAAAGCTGCAAAAACGCAGGCTGTCGGCGCTGGCGTGGCGTGGCAGCAGCAGATACAGGTCCCGCTCGGCGCTGCCCGGCGGCAGCGGAAAGGCCAGCAGCCGTTTTTCTGCCACAAAATCCCGCACCGCCTTTTCCGACACGATGGATACCCCCAGTCCGCCGGATACCAGGTTCTTGATGGATTCCTGATCGTTCACCCGGGCGGTGACCCGCAGCTCGGTTTCCCGCAGGCCCATCTGGGCCAGAAACCGGTCGGCGCTTTTCTGGCTGCCGCTGCCCGCCTCCCGCAGGATGATGGGCTCGTGCAGCAGCTCGGCCAGCGCATCCTGGCCCTGGCTCTGCATGGCCAGAAAGCGGCGGCTCACCGGGGTGATGAGCACCATCCGGTCCCGGAAAAAGGGCTCGCAGCGGATGGCCTCGTCCTGACAGGGCATGCCGCTCATGCCCACGTCGAACAAACCGCCCGCCACCCCCTCAATCACCTGGCGGCTGTCGCTCTGGTGCACCACGAAGTAGCTGCCAGGGTTTTGCTTGCCGTAGAGGGGCAGCACCTCCGGCAGGATGTAGGCCGAGGGAATGGTGGAGGCCCCCAGCTGGATGATATGCTGGTCGCTCTGCCGCCAGCGCTGCAGCAGATTGTCCTGCAGTTCCAGCATCCGGCATGCACATTCGTACAGCTCCTGCCCCCGGGGCGTGACCTGCAGATTTTTGGTGTCCCGTAAAAGAAGCTGGGTGTTCAGCTCCTCCTCCAGCGCCCGGATGTGGGTGCTGATGGTGGGCTGGGAAAGATAGGTGTTTTCCGCCGCCCGGGTGAAGCTGCCGTAGCGCACCACCGCCGCGAAGGAGCGCAGCTGCTTAAGCTCCATGCAGAATCACCTCCAGTGCGGCCAAGGCCGCGTCCACGTCCGCCTGGGTGCTGAAGACCCCAAAGGAAAAGCGGATGGCCCCCTCCGGCCAGGTGCCCAGGCTCTTGTGGGCGGAAGGGGCGCAGTGCAGCCCCACCCGGGTCTGGATGCCGAACTCGCTGTCCAGCCGGTAGGTCACCTGGGCCATCTCCCGGCCCGGCGTCTGGAGAGCCACCACGCCGGTGCGGCCCTCAAGCCCCCGCTTGCCCGCCAGCCGCACAAGGCCTGCAGCTTCCAGCGGGGCGAGCCCGGCCAGAAACCGGCCGGTGAGGGCCAGCTCGTGGGTCAGCACCGCGCCTTCCGGCTGCTCACCCAGCCACAAAAGCCCCTGCCGCAGGCCCAGAATGCCCGGCAGATTCAGGGTGCCCGGCTCGAACCGGTCCGGCAGAAAAGCCGGAATCTCCTCGGTGTGGCTCAGGCTGCCGGTGCCGCCGCTGAGCAGCGGGTCCAGCTCCTGTTCCAGACCCTCGGCCAGAACCAGGCCGCCGGTGCCCTGGGGCCCCAGCAGCCCCTTGTGGCCGGTGAAGGCCACCGCGTCGATGAGGTCCCCGGTCATGGAGATGGGCAGCACCCCGGCGGTCTGGGCGGCGTCCACGAAAAAGCGCAGGCCCCGGCGGCGGCAGATTTCGCCCACCTGCCGGATCGGCATCACGGTGCCGCACACATTGCTGGCGTGGGTCAGGATCACCGCCCGGGTGTTGGGGCGGATCAGCTCCTCCATCTGCTCAATGCAGAGCGAGCCGTCCGCGCGGCAGGGAATGCGGGAAAACTCCACCCCGTGGCCGGTCATCTGCACCAGCGGGCGCATCACCGCGTTGTGCTCCATGGCCGAGACCAGCACATGGTCCCCCGGGTGCAGAAAGCCCTTGATGAGCAGGTTCAGGCTCTCAGTCACGTTTTTGGTGAAGATCACGTTTTTGCAGTCCGGCCCGTCGAATAAGTCGCAGAGCAGCTGGCGGGTGTCGAACACCTGCTCCTCGGTGTCGTAGGCGGTCTGGTAGCCGCCCCGGTTGATGTTGCAGCCCCCCTGGGTCATAAACTCGAACACCGCCCGGGCCACCTGGGGCGGCTTGGGAAAGCTGGTGGCGGCATTGTCCAGATAAATGCGCGGCATGGTCGCATCCTCCATTCGATCTGTGGTTTGCTTCCAGCATACCACAGACAGGGCGGCTTCACAATTGTTTTATTGGAAAAGCAAATAAATCTATTAGTAAAATTAATAAATTCAATTGGAAAATAAAAGTAATACTCTTTATAATTGGGAACAGGAGAACCCCAAAAGGCGGCACCGCATAATTCCGGGTGGTGGAGCGCGCCGGAAATTTTTTGTGATATGAACCAAAAAGCACAGACAAGCCTTGGTGGCTTGGCGAGCATTTTTGGAAAATAGCACGGAAAATTTTGGCGTGATACGCCGCCTGAGCCGTTAGGCGTGAATTGTGTGGTGTTGCCAAAAATAAAAAAAGTGAGGGATCGTTTGGTATGGACTTGAAAAAAGAAAAGATCACAATCGTGATCGCGGGGCTGATCATCGGCGTCATTGCGGCGGCGCTGGTGTTCTTCGGCAACCCGGTGAACATGGGCTTCTGCATTGCCTGTTTCCTGCGTGACACCGCGGGTGCGCTGGGCCTGCATCGGGCGGGCGCGGTGCAGTACATCCGGCCCGAGATCATCGGCCTGGTGCTGGGCAGCTTTGCCATGGCGCTGGCCAAGAAGGAATTCTCCGCCCGTGGCGGCAGCGCCCCGCTGACCCGCTTCGTGCTGGGCTTCTTTGTGATGATCGGCTGCCTGATGTTCCTGGGCTGCCCCTTCCGCATGATTCTGCGTCTGGCGGGCGGCGATCTGAACGCGCTGCTGGGCCTGGCCGGTTTTGTGGCGGGTATCCTGGTGGGCGTTGTGTTCCTGAACCGTGGCTACTCCCTGGGCCGCACCTTCAGGCAGCCGGTGCTGGAGGGCGCAGCCTTCCCGGCGGTGCAGGTGGCCATGCTGGTGCTGCTGGTGGCGGCTCCCGCTTTCATCTTCTTCTCCGAGGCGGGCGCAGGCCCGGGCGCGCTGCATGCTCCCATTCTGATCAGCCTGATCGCCGGTCTTGTGGTGGGCGCTCTGGCCCAGCGCACCCGCCTGTGCATGGTGGGCGGCATCCGTGACATGGCCCTCTTTCGGGAGAGCAAGCTGCTGCTGGGCTTTGTGGCCATCTTCGCCAGCGCTCTGGTCTGCAACCTGATTCTGAGCGCGGTCACCGGCTAGGCCTACTTCACCCTGGGCTTTGAGGGCCAGCCCGTGGCCCACACCGATGGCCTGTGGAACTTCCTGGGCATGCTGCTGGCGGGCTTCGGCTGCGTGCTGCTGGGCGGCTGCCCCCTGCGTCAGCTGGTGCTGGCGGGCGAGGGCAATTCCGACAGTGCCGTGGCCGTTCTGGGCCTCATCGCGGGCGCTGCCTTTGCCCACAACTTCGGTCTGGCCTCCAGCGGCACCGGCACCACCTTTGCCGGCCGGGTGGCTGTGATCATCGGCATCGCGGTGGTGGCGGTCATCGCCTGCGTGAACACCTTCCGCAAGAACGCATAAGGAGGAAAACAACTATGGTTATCGTGGACGCAAGAGG
Organism: Allofournierella sp. CML151; assembly: GCF_027853465.1. Classification (NCBI taxonomy): domain Bacteria; kingdom Bacillati; phylum Bacillota; class Clostridia; order Eubacteriales; family Oscillospiraceae; genus Allofournierella; species Allofournierella sp. CML151. Next base: position 88,155 of record NZ_JAPNNW010000012.1, read on the forward strand.
GCTTTCCTGCCCGGAGCCGGTGGTCATGACCCGCAAGGCCATGATGGACAAGCAGGCCAAGTATCAGGTGCTGGTGGACAATCTGGCCAGCAAGGAAAACGTGACCCGTTATGCCCAGCATCAGGGCTATGCGGTCCAGGTGGAGGAAACGGGCGGCGAATATACCCTGACCCTGACCAAGGCATGAGCTACATTGCAACCTTTTACTCCCATTTCGGAGCCATCCGCTTCAAAAAGCTGTGCCAGCAAGAGGGGATTCCGGTGAAGGTGATGCCGGTGCCCCGGGCGCTGAGCAGCAGCTGCGGCACCTGTGCGGAATACGGGGGCAGTGACCCATGCCCCGGCGGGGAATATCCCGCCGAAGTGGAGCAGGTGGTGGAGGTGACCGGTGAGGGATACCGCCCGGTCTACCGGGCGGAAGGCAGCTGAAGGAGGCGCTGTTGATGGAAACCGAGGTAAAGCTTACAAAGCTGGCCAGCTGCGCGGGCTGCGGGGCCAAGGTGGGCGCGGGCACGCTGGCCCGCATGCTGGAGGGCTTTGAAACCCACTACGACCCCCGGCTCATCGTGGGCTACGACAAAAGCGACGATGCCAGCGTCTATGTAATCACCGACGAGGTGGCCCTGGTGCAGACCACGGACTTTTTCCCGCCCATCGTGGATGACCCATATCTCTTCGGCCAGATCGCGGCGGCCAATGCCCTGAGCGACGTGTACGCCATGGGCGGCGAGCCCCGCACCGCGCTGAACATCATGTGTCTGCCCGAATCCATGGACAAGCACACGGTGCACGAGATTCTGCGGGGCGGCTATGCGAAAGCCTACGAGGCGGGAGCCATCATCACCGGCGGGCATACCATCCACGGGGCCGAGCCCATCTATGGCCTGGCGGTGGCGGGCTTTGTCCACCCGGATAAGGTGCTCACCAACAGCGGCGCCAGACCCGGCGACGTGCTGCTGCTCACAAAGCCGCTGGGCGTGGGGGTCATCACCACCGCCGCCAAGGCGGACCTGGTGGAAGCGCCGGTGCTGGAGCGGATTTACCGGCAGATGGCCACCCTGAACAAGGCTGCCCGGGATGTGCTGGTGAACTACCCGGTGCACAGCTGCACCGACGTGACCGGCTTCGCCCTGCTGGGCCACAGCTTCGAGATGGCCCAGGGCAGCGGCTGCACCCTGCACATCCGGGCCCATGCGGTGCCCTTCCACCCGAAGGCGCTGGAGCTGGCAAGGATGGGCTTCATCCCGGCCGGTGCCTACCGCAACCGGGAATACGCCCAGGCGGGCGTGCAGGTGAGCGGAAAGGTGGAGCAGGCGCTGGAGGATCTGTTCTACGACCCCCAGACCAGCGGCGGCCTGCTGGCGGCAGTGCCGGAGGAGTGCGCCGAAGAATGCCTGCAGCAGTTGCTGGCCGCAGGCGTGGAGGCGGCGCGCATCGGCTATGTGACCGAGCAGCAGGATGCGGCGGTCTGCCTGGAGAGCTAAAAAGTTAAAAGCGCGCTATTCCCAAAACAGCGGGAAAGCGCGCTTCAGCCTGTCGATAAACTTTTTTCTGCAATAGAAACAATGTCAGGATTCACGGGCATGTACCGGGAATCCTGACACCTTAACAGAAAAAAAGACCGATTTTGTGTGCGTAGTGCGCAAAATCGGTCTTTTTTTCGCCGGAAAAGGGTACTGGGGGAAACCAATAAGCATCCCCCGCGCTATGCGCGGGTGGTGCGTTTGGTGTCCCTCAGGAGGCTGTCGAACTTTTTCGACAGCCTCAAAGCGCGCTTTTTGTGCTGCGGGGGTCAGTGCTCGCCGTCGGACGACATGAACAGACTGGGAATAGCGCCCAGGGCGGAGATCCCCACCAGCGAGTAGACGATGCGGCTGAGCACACTGGCGGAACCGCCGAACAGCCAGGCCACCAGATCGAAGCGGAACAGGCCCACAAGGCCCCAGTTCAAGCCGCCCACGATCAGCAGCAGAATACAGATCTTATAAAAAACAGACATGTTTTTTCCTCCTTTTCTGGCCTTAGTCTGCCCCGGTTTTGGGGGCGTTATACAAACCGGGCGGGCCGTTCGCTTCCGTCCAATATAGTGCAAAAGCTGTGAACATGGGGCGGTGATTTTGGCCACAGCGCCCAAAAATACACGAAAGTACAAATAGTAAAGCCGCTTTGCACTAGACGCTGCGCCGCGGGATGTACTACAATGAAAGCAAGAGAAGCGGCCGGGCCCGCAGCCCGGCGCAGTGCGCTGCGGGCCACAGGCCAAAGCGCCGGTGATGACACGAAAGGACGGAAAAACATGAAATTCTTGAATGTTGAGATCCCCGTAAAGAACCTGCCTGAACTGGACCAGGGCTTTGTGCCCCTGGGCCTGTTCTTCAAGCATTACGCCATGGGCGCCACCAAGCCCCTGTGCATCGCTGTAGAGCGCAGCGGCGGCCAGATCGGCACCTGGGAGTGCAAGGTTTACGATACCCCCGAGATGGCTGAGGCCGACGCCTACTATGTGGACCGCCTGGTGAAGTTCCTGCTGTGGAGCTGGGGCGGCTTCAAGGTATACATCTGCGGCAACGACAAGCTGGCCGAGGGCATCAAAAAGGCCTACTCCGTGGGCGGCAGCCGTGAGTTCGACAAGAACTTCATGGAGGGCGTTTACGAGCACGAGTTCGAGGTTGTGGCTCTGCCCTACGACCAGAAGCCCGCTCCCTTCCAGAAGACCGAGAGCGTGGGCCGTCACACCAACGGCGCCCGCATCGGCTTCGACGCCGGCGGATCTGACCGCAAGGTGAGCGCCGTGATCGACGGCGAGACCATCTACAGCGAAGAGGTTGTGTGGTACCCGAAGGTCAACAGCAATCCCGATTACCACTACCTGGGCATCCTGGCCGCCATGGAGACCGCTGCCGCCAAGATCCTGGAGAAGGGCCGCAAGGTGGACGGCATCGGCGTTTCCTCCGCCGGTGTTTACATCGACAACAAGTGCATGGTTGCCAGCCTGTTCCTGAAGGTGGGCAAGGAAGACTTCGACGCCAAGGTGAAGAACATCTACACCCGCGCTGCCGAGGATCTGAGCCGCATCCTGGGCTACGAGATCCCCGTTGTGGTTGCCAACGACGGCGACGTTTCCGCTCTGGCCGGTGCCATGGGTCTGGGTGAGAACGGCATCATGGGCATCGCCATGGGCACCAGCGAGGCTGTTGGCTACGTGGACGGCGAGGGCAACATCTGCGGCTGGCTGAACGAGCTGGCTTTCGCTCCCGTGGACGGCCAGCCCGACGCCATGGAAGACGAGTGGAGCGGCGACATCGGCTGCGGCGTGAAGTACTTCAGCCAGGACGGCGTGAACAAGCTGGCTCCCCGTGCCGGCATTGAGCTGGACGAGACCGAGCCCCCGGCAAAGCGCCTGAAGGTTGTTCAGGGCCTGATGGCTGAGAACGACGAGCGCGCCATCAAGGTGTACGAGAGCATCGGCGTGTACCTGGGCCACACCATGGGCCTGTACGCTCAGTTCTACGACATCCACCACGTACAGATGATGGGCCGCGTGATGAGCGGCCGCGGCGGCGATATCATCCTGGAGACCGCTGCCCGCGTGATGGACGAGGAGTACCCCGAAGTGAAGTTCCGTCCCGAAGCTCCGGACGAGATGACCCGCCGCGTTGGCCAGAGCTCCGCTGCTGCCAGCCTGCCCGAGGTTAAGTAAAAACTTTTTGTAAAAGTTGCAGAGCATTTGCGCCCGCCTCTTTGGAGGCGGGCGCTTTTTGTGTTATAATAGAAATCGATTCCTGGTTTGCCTGCGGGCAGGGTGGGGTGATTGATGGGAAAGGGGGCTTTGCCCTGTGAAAAAACGTTTCTGGATGGCGGCTGCCGCCTGCTTTGTGCTGGCTGCCGTTTGTATTCTTCTGCCCGCGCCCTGGGCCTGGCTGCGGGTCACGCTTGCCATTCTTTCGGTGCCTCTGCTGGTGGGCGCCATGCTGCTGGTGGTGAATGCTTTGCTGCCTGCGGGTGCGCTGCCGGTGCTGGGGCTGGATGAGCCGGAGCACGCCGCCCGACCGGTGCCTCCTGCACCCAGCCTGCCCCAGGACCTGCCTGTGGACCAGCGGGTGCTGGGCAGCCTGCGGGGCGCGATGCGCGCCATGGGCGGCATGACCGAAACCTTTGCCCGGCCGCCCATGCTGGCCTGGCAGTTCGAGCGGCTGCAGACCGGCTGCGCCGCCCTGCTGGCGGTGCTGGAGGCGGAAGGGGCCGACCCGGCCCAGGCGGCGGACTTTGCGGTGCAGTACCTGCCCAATGTAATGCAGTATCTGCTGGCCTGCAGCCATGAGGGCTGCCCCGCCGGTGCAGCGCCTGCCCTGGCCCGCGCCGCCCGCGCCTGCGAGCGCCAGCTGGACGCGCTGACTGCCGGGGAATACGTGACCTTCGAGCAGGAATATTACGCGGTGCGCGCCGATCTGCAGGCAGCCGGTTTCCATTGGGACTGGTAAAGCGTCCGCGAAAGCAACGAAACAGAAAAAGACCCGTGGGGCCGCCAAACCGGCAGGCCCGCACGGGTCTTTTTGTTTGCGAAAAGAGAGAGCGGCATCAGCCCCGGGTGCCCACGATGGCGCTGTCGTGGCTCCAGCCCTGCAGGTCGGTGGGGGTCAGGTTCTGGGTGAAGGCCTCGCTGGCCTTGAAGGCATCCCAGTCGCTTTGCGCGGCAGCGCTGCGGATGGCGGTGCCGTCCAGATACTCGTCGCTCCAGGGGTTGGCCGGGTCCGGGTCGGTGGGGTCCCAGCCACGCAGGGTTTCGTCTGTCGGGTCAATGGTCAGGGTATCCGGCTTGCCCATGGGGCCGGGGTTGGCCGCGTCGTCATAAATGGCCACCGGGGTGCCGATGGGGCAGTTTTCGTAGATCCAGCGCACGTCCACCACCGCCAGACGGATGCACCCCAGCGACGCCGTGGTTCCCAGCTTGTTGAACTCGTCGTATTCCAGATCGTCCTTGTGCTGGGTGTAGTAGGGCACCGAGTGGAACAGGTAGGGCCCGTCGATGCGTGTGGCGTACTGGCCGTAGCAGGGGCCGGAGAGCAGCCGCCAGTCGTAGTTCACCGGGGTGTTCCAGTAGCCGGTGGGGGTGTCGGTGCCGCCGCTGCACACCATGGCCATGTAGGGCTTGGTGTATTGGCCGTTCTCATCGGCGGTGTAAACGGTCACGGTGTTGGCGTCCCGGTTCACCGCCAGGAAAAAGGGGAAGCCCTCCTGCACGGTCAGGTCCAGCCCCTCAAAGCCGGGCTGGCTCTGCAGCCAGGCCATGGTGTCCTTGCCGGCCTGGGCCCACACCGCCTCCGGGTCCGGCGTGGGGGTGGGTTCGGCGGTGGGCGCGGGGGAGCTCTGAGGCGTGGAGGTGGAGGCGGCAGGCGTTTCGGAAGCGTCTTTGCTGCCGCAGCCCGCCAGCAGGCCGCCCAGCATTAGGGCGGCAAACAGAATGGATGCAATGCGTTTGGTCAAGGTTGGGTTCCTCCTGTGATTGGATTGATTTATCAGCCCTCGCCGGGTGCGGCAAGAGCGTCGGGCAGTTCGGGCTGCCGGGCAATGGCCGGGCAGGCGGCCTCCTGGCGGCGGCCCGGCTGGAAGGTGCCCTCGGGGGTGTCCGGCTCGGGAAGCGGCTGGCCGGGGGTCAGGGTGAGATGGCAGCACTGCCAGCCCCAGTCAAAATCCCCGTAGCGCAGGTTCACATCCACCGTGCCGTCGCCCCGGTACAGAAAGGTATATTCGCTGTCCAGCGTATCCTCCCGTACCAGACGGGTCTGGTGTTCCAGCATCCGGTCCAGCCAGTCCTTCCCTTCGGGGAACAGCTGCAGAAACTGCTCCTCCTCCAGCGGGACGGCTCCCAGCTCATAAAAGCTGCCGTTTTCCAGCACCAGCGGGTAGTGATGCACACTGCGGCCGGAGGGCAGAAAGCTCCCCTCCTCGGTGACCCAAAGATAGGAATTGTCCATCCCGTCCGCGGGTTCTATGCGGGTGCAGCCGCCGTCCAGCCGGGTGACCTCCAGCGAAAACCGGGTGCGGCCCTCGATTGTCTGAGCGGACACCGCCAGCGGCTGGCCGCTTTCCGGGTCCCGGAGGGAAAAGCTGGTCAGCGCGCCGGTATCATCCAGATAGAAAAAGTAGCTGGCCGGGGGCGAAACGCCCAGCTGCTGCTCGGTGATCATCACCCAGGTCTGGCCATCCTCCAGCGTAAGCCTTCGGAGCGTCTGGGGCCCGCAGGGACCGGTGTCCAGCGGCAGGGCCTCCTCCTCGGTCACGTAAAAGGCGGCCTGGGGCACGCTTTGCTCCGGCTTGCCCACCAGCACCACCGCGTCCTGTTCGTTCAAAGCGGGCAGCAGGTAGTCCATCACCGGCAGGTCGGTGGCCAGCACCAGCGACTGGCGCAGGCCGGTGGAGGCGTTTGCCTTCCAGCGCAGCTGGGCTTCGTTCACTGCGCCCTGCGCAGGCGCTGCAGTGCTGGCAGGTGGTGTGCTGGCAGAGGACTGGCTGGCAGACGCAGCTTGCCCGGCCTGCTCTGAAGCGGCGGGCCGGGCGCAGCCGGTCAGAACCGCAAGAATCATCAATGCACACGCGATCCGGCGCATGGATGGCACTTCCTTTCCGTTTTATGCAAAATAAAGCGCTTACAGAACCCCCAGCCCGTGGGCCAGCTTGGTGATGAAGTCCTGCACGTTGGTCACCATGGTGGTGGCGCACAGGCTGCCCCGGTCCAGCAGCTTGTTCACCACGAACTCGTCCGCGTCCACGGTGTACAGATACACCGGGCGGATGGTGCCATCCGGCAGCACCCGGAAGCTGGGGGTCATGTTTCCGGCGGCGATGGTGTGCAGCATGGTGGCCAGGCAGATCACGGTGGTGGCCTGCTTCACCAGGCCGCGCATGGCCGCCTGGCCCTGGTAGGCGTCGCCGATCACCTCCGGCAGGGGACCGTCGTCCCGGATGGAGCCGGTGAGCACAAAGGGCACGCCCTGTTTCACGATGCTGTACATGATGCCGTCCTGGATGTTGTATTCCTGAATGAATCGGGGAATGCTGCCGCAGCGGCGTACCCGGTTGATTACGTCCAGATGGTTGTAATGGCCGCCGGGCATGCTCTGCTGGGTGTAGATGTCCTGCCCCAGGGCGGTGTGCAGGTGCGCACCCTCCAGATCGTGGGTGGCAAGGGCGTTGCCCGCCAGCAGGCCGTGGGCATAGCCCGCCTCCACCAGCGTCTGCATGGCGGCTCGGGCGCCTGCGTCGAAGGAAAAGGCAGGCCCCATCACCCAGAGGATGTTGCCGTGCTCCTTTTCGTGGCGCAGCAGCTGAATCAGCCGGTCATAGTCTTTGGTGTAAGAGGTCTCCCGGCTGCGCCCCTGGCGGAAGGTGAAGGCGTCCGCCTCCGCCTGGGCCTCCGGGTCCGCAAAGCCGCCAGTGTGCAGGTAGATGCCGTCCGCTCCGTCGTCGGTGCGGCCCAGGGCCACCAGGTCGCCCTGCTTCAGGTTGCGCAGCTCCACCACGTCCAGCCGGCCGTTTTCCCGCAGCACCACGCAGCTGTCCATCCGGCTTTCCTCGGCCAGGGTCCAGCGTCCGTCAATCCGGAAGTATTCCGGGTACATGCTGGTGCTGTGGTAGCCGTCCGGCGCGGCCCCGTCGCAGGGCGCGGGCACAAAGCGGGCGTTCGGGCAACGGGCGAAGGCGGGCGCGGAAAAGTCCGGCGCGCGGTAAACGGGAAGCGAAAACGACATGGGTCCTCCTTTGCCGCGTTTGGGGCGGCGGTTACGAGAAAGCTCTGCGGTATGCACTGCCGGAAAAGGCAGCTGCCAATAAAACGAACCGGCGGGGAAAACTCTTTCAAAAAATACCAGCTCTTGTTGTTCCAGCGTACCGCGAACAGGGGGACTTTGTCAACCGGCTTGCCATTCGCCAATAGGCGTGATATGCTAAGGACAATAACGCACGCGAATTGTGCGGCATGGTCTTAGTAGTAATATGAATCGGGGCCGGTGCGATATGCCCGGCGCACAAAGGAGAAAGAACGATGAACCAGGGGATGAAGCAGCTGGCCCGGCGGCTGGAAACAGAACCGGCGGTGCTGGTGACCATTCTGGAAAGCAGGGGTTCGGCTCCCCGGCACGCGGGGGCCTTTATGGCGGTGCTGGGCGGCGGCGAGTGTACCGGCACCGTTGGCGGCGGCAAGGTGGAGGCAGTGTGCCAGCAGCGGGCTGCCCGGGTGCTGGAGGAACAGCAGAGCGCGGTGGAGAAATATGACCTGAGCGACAAGGGACCCAACCAGGTGGGCATGGCCTGCGGCGGGCAGGTACGGGTGGAATTTCTGTATCTGCCTGCGGGCAGGGAATCGGTCCGGGAGCTGGAGCGGCGAGCCGCCCGAACCGGAGCCGGTCGTGTGCTGCTGTTCGGCGCGGGCCATGTGGCCCGGGCACTGGCGGCGCTGCTGCCCGCACTGGAGTTTGAGTACTGGGTGGTGGATGACCGACCGGAGTTCGCGGTGGAGGAGGCCTTTCCCGGCGCGGCGGGAGTGCTCTGTGAAGACATGGCCGCCTCGGTGGACCGGCTGGAGCCTACTGAAGAGGATCTGATCGTCATCATGACCCGGGGCCACGAGCACGACTACGAGGTGCTGCGCAAAGCCCTTGCCACCCCGGCGGGCTACATCGGCCTGATGGGCAGCCGCCGCAAGATCGCCATGACCCGCCAGAAGCTGGAGGAAGAGGGCTTTGGCCCGGAGCAGTTCGCCCGGGTGAGCACTCCCATCGGCCTTTCCATCGGGGCCGAGACCCCGGCGGAGATCGCGGTGAGCGTGGCGGGCCAGCTCATCGCCTGGCGGGCCCAGCAGCGGGGCGCGGGCGCAAAGCCGCTGAATTTGATTCACAGCTGAAGCAAACAGAAAAAGGGAGCAGCGCGGGCTGCTCCCTTTTTGTATGTGGGTATCTGGGGGTTACTTTTTGCGGTAGAAGTCGATCAGGGCCTGGGTGCCCTCGTTCTCGCCGCCCGCTGCGGCGAACTCCTCGTAGAGATGAAGCACGCTGTCCAGCATTTCCAGCTCCACGCCCCGCTGGGCGGCCTCCTCCCGGATGATTTTCATGTCCTTGATGAAGTGCTTCACGAAGAAGCCGGGAGCGAAATCCCCGGCCAGGGCTCGGGGAGCCATGTTGGCAATCTGCCAGCTGCCCGCCGCGCCGCCGCCGATGGCCGCCAGCATCTTGTGGGGGTCCAGCCCGGCCTTCTCGGCGTAGAGAATGGCCTCGGTGTAGGCCGCGGTCGCACCCGCCACCGCGATCTGGTTGGCCGCCTTGGTGTGCTGGCCGTAGCCTGCGGGGCCCATGAGCAGCACGCTCTTGCCCATGCACTGGAACAGAGGCAGAGTCTTCTCAAAGGCCTCCTCATCACCGCCCACCATGATGGACAGGGTGGCCTCCCGGGCGCCCTTGTCACCGCCGGAGACCGGTGCGTCCATCACGGCGATGCCCTTTTCCTTGCCCAGGGCATACAGCTTCTGAGCCAGGGTGGGGCTGGAGGTGGTCATGTCCACCACCACGGCCCCGGCGGGGGCGTTTTCCAGAATGCCCTCGGGACCGCAGAACACCTGCTCCACGTCCGCCGGGTAACCCACCATCACGAAGACGAATTCCGCATCAGCCACTGCTTCCCGGATGGTGGCGCAGGGCGCAAAGCCGAATTCCTTCGCCTGCTGGCATACCGCCTCGTAGCGGCGGCTGTAGGCCTTTACGGTATGCCCGGCCTTTACCAGGTGGCCTGCCTGCTGGCGGCCCATCACGCCGGTGCCGATCCATGCAATCTTGCTCACAACAATACATCTCCCCATTTCTTATGAAATACCACCCCGGTTTTGGCCGGGGTGGAGAAAACAATGCTCAGGTGGATTCCCGGGTGACCACCCGAATCCATTTGCCGCTGCGCAGCCGGATGAGACCGGCAATGCTCTTCACGATGTTGTCACACCGCAGGAAGAAGAATACCACCGGGGCACTCCAGTGGAGCACAAAGCCGGTGAGCAGGCCCAGCGGAATGGCCAGGCACCACTGCAGGCCGCTGTCCAGCATCAGGTTGGTGCGCACGTCGCCACCGCCCCGCAGCACGCCCACGATCATCACGCAGCCCACCGCCTGGAAGGGCTGCATCAGGGCCAGGATGGTCATCATGGAGAAGGCGGTGTCGTGGGCCAGCTGGCTCACATTATAAAGGCTCAGAATATAGGGCCGGCCTACCAGCAGCAGGGTCATGCAGATAACGCTCAGGCCCAGGCCCACCAGCACCGAGCTGTTGGCGGCCCGCTTGGCGTCCTGAATGCGCCCCTCGCCGATGGTCTTGCCCACCACCACCGCGCTGGCGGCAGACATGCCGAAGGTGAATACGCTCACCAGCTGGTTGAACACGTTCACGATGCTCATGGCGCTGGTGTAGCTGGCGCCCATATGGCCGATGGTCAGGTTCACCACCGAGAGGCCCACACCCCACAGCAGCTCGTTGCTCACCACCGGCACGCTGTTGCGCACATAGTCCCGGCCCAGGCCGCTCTTCAGCTGCAGCAGCCAGCGGGGAGTGAAACGCACCCGCTTTTCAATGAAGCACATGTACACCAGGGTGGCGCACAGCTCGAACAGGCGGGCCATCACGGTGCCGAAGGCCGCGCCCCGTACGCCCCAGGCCGGGGCGCCCAGCTTGCCGAAGATGAAGCAGTAGTTGAAAAACACGTTGATGAAAAAGCTGCAGCCGTACACCACCATGCTAATGCGCACCTGCTCCACCGCCCGCAGGCACATGATGTAGCAGTTGGAAAAGCTGAACAGCACGAAGCTGATGGATAAAAGCTTCAGGTACGCCGCGCCGGATTCGATCACCGCCGGGTCGGTGGTGTAGATGGCCAGCACCTTTTCGGGCAGGAAATGGCCCACCAAAGCGAACAGGCTGCTTACCACCAGCACCACCCGCAGCGTGAGCGCGAAGATCTGGCGGATGCGCAGCATGTCCCGCTTGCCCCAGTACTGGGCAATCAGCACCGCCGCGCCGCTGGCCAGGCCGAAGCCCATCACGTCCAGAATGGTGAACAGCTGGCCGCCCAGGTTGGCCGAGGCGATGGCCACATCGCCCAGCTGACCCAGCATGATGGTGTCCATCATGTTCACGCCCAGGCTGATCACATTCTGCAAAGCGATGGGAATGGTGATGGCCAGCATCCGCTTGTAAAACGACCAGTCGGTATAAAAATGTTCTTTGAATCGCTGCATTGGTCCGTCCTCTCTCTGTTTTGGTTTGGGGCGGGGCTTTGCCGCCGTTTGCATCATCGGTTTCAGTATAGCATATCCGGGCAAAAGCTGCCAGAGAGCGGCGTTTTGGGTGGAAAAAAAGAAAACATTTGCACAATCGGTCGTTTTGGGATATACTACAAACATGAGAAAGTGAGCCACGGGCAAACAAGCAGGGGCGAACCGCCCCTCTTCCAAAGGAGAGGAGCTGCAAGCAGATGGGCTATCAGGCGCTGGAACTGGAAAAGGTGCTGCGCATCGACCGCATCTATTCGGTACATTATTTTGAATATGGCCCGGACTACGCCTTCATCGGCGAGAGTCATGATTTCTGGGAATTTGTCTATGCGGACAAGGGCGAAGTTTACGTGACCGCGGGCGAAGAGGAGAAGCTGCTGAAAAAGGGGCAGATGATCTTCCACGCCCCCGGCGAGTACCACAACATCCGCGCCACCGGCAAGGATGCGCCCAACATCGTGATTGTCTCCTTCGACTGCGACAGCCCCGCCATGGACTTTTTCAGAGGCCGGGTGCTCATGGCAAGCGACAGTGACCGGGTACTTATGGCCCGCATTGTGGAGATGGCCGGGGCGGCTTTTTCCACTCCGCTGGACGATCCTCTGGCCCAGCATCTGACCCGCAGGGAGGATGCGGCCTTTGGCGCCGAGCAGGTGATCGGCCTGTCGCTGGAGACCATGCTGCTGGATATGGTGCGCCGGGGCGACAGCCCGGTGGTGGCCAAGCCCACCAGCCTGATCCGGGAGCGCAGCCAGAACGAGTTTTTGAGCCGGGTGCAGCAGTATCTGGAGAACAACATCCAGCGCCGCCTTACCCTGAGCGACATCTGCCGCGACAATCTGGTGGGCCGCAGCTATCTGCAGAAGGTCTTCCGGGAGAAGACCGGCGGCGGCGCCATGGAATACTTCGGCAATCTGAAAATCCAGAAGGCCAAGGAGATGATCCGGGAGGGCAGCCACAACTTCACCGAGATCGCGGCCCTGCTGGGGTACAATTCCATCCATTATTTTTCCCGTCATTTCAAAAAGGTCACCGGCATGACCCCCTCGGAGTACGCCAGCAGCGTAAAGGTGCTGGCCCGGCGCGGCCGCGGCGAGGAATAAACCAAAAGGAGAGAAGAGCAAACCATGAGTGCATTTTTCTTTCAGGTGCTGCTGCCGGTGCTGATGGGGGTGCTGGTGCTGGTCATGATGGGCCTTGCCATCTATTCCACCGTGCGTTCCCGGCGGCGGGACCGTCAGGCCGTGGAACGGCGCAGAGAAGAACAGCGCCGCCGGAGGCTGAACCCGGGCCTGCCCGAGGAGCAGCGCCCCGGCCGAAAGAACGACACCGGCCTGTGGCAGCTGACGGTGGAGGGCCAGTCGCCCTGCCAGCCGGACGCCGCCGCCCTCACCCGGGCGGTGGAGGCTGTGGGCGTGAGCGCAGGCTATCTGGTGCTTACCCCGCCCGCACCCCTGGAGGGCTGCCGGTCCATGCACTGCACCACCGACCCGGACGGCGGTTTGGCGGTGCAGGCGGTGATGGAGCAGCCCGACGGGCCGGCCATTACCCGTGAGCTGGGCGGTGTGAGCCGCCCCCAGGCCGCGGCCATACTGGCGGGCTTCTGGGCCGGCCATCTGCCCGACGGGCTGAACACCTGGCGCAGCTTTTAACAGAACAAAAAGCAGCGAGCGGAAAATTCCGCCCGCTGCTTTTTTATTTTAAAAGCGCAGCAATCAAAAAACACCCCGGTTTTTCACCGGGGTGCGAATGCTTTGTGGAAAACGGAGCGCTTAGCCCTTGTAGCCAACGGCGTCGGCCAGCTCCTGATCGATCACGACAACCACGTTCTCGTGCATCTTCAGCATGCTGCTGGGGTTCTGGGTGGTGATCACGTTGTCCATAACCAGGCCCTTGATGGCGTCGGTCTTGGCCAGGCCGGTGGCGATCAGCACAACGCACTTGGCGGCCATGATGTCGCCCATGCCCATGGTGATGGCGGTGGTGGGAACGTCTTCCTTCTTCTCGAAGAAGCGGGCGTTGGCGTTGATGGTGCTCTCGGTCAGCTTCTCAATGTGAGCCACGCTGATCAGGTGATCGCTGGCCTCGTTGAAGGCGATGTGGCCGTTGTTGCCGATGCCCAGCAGCTGCAGGTCGGCAACGCCGCCCTCGCGTACCTTGGCTTCCAGCTCGGCGGCGTTGGCCTCAGCGTCGCCCATGCCCTTGGCCACATAGGTGTTGGCCTTGTCGATGTTGATGTGATCGAACAGGTTGGTGTTCATGAAGTAGCGGTAGCTCTGGTCGTGGGTCTCGGGGATGCCGCAGTACTCGTCCAGGTTTACGGTATGTACCTGAGAGAAGTCCACCTTGCCGGCCTTGTTGGCCTCGATCAGCTTCTTGTACATGGGCACAGGGGTGCCGCCGGTGGCCAGGCCCAGCTTGCAGTTGGGCTTCTCATTCACCAGCTTGCAGATCATGTCGGCCACATAGGCGCAGCTCTCGTCGTAGCTCTTGGTAACAACAACTTTCATTGTGATACACTCCGTTCTTTACTATTTTTCGGTGAAACTCGCAAAGCGGGGAACGCGCCCTGCCTGCAAATCGCGGTCTTATCTTTATCATACAGCCTTCCGGGGAAAAATTATAGCCCAAAATATGCAGAAATTTTGCACAAAAAACAAAATCTTTTCCGAAATGGGGGCTGGATTTGTTGAAAAATAGGCCTTTCTCTACTATATAAGGAGAAGCCTTACACATACAGCTCCCGTTCCTGGGGCAGCTCCGGCAGCTCCGGTACCCCGGCGGCCGCCGCCCGCCAGGCGGTGGGGCTTTGGCCGGTGGCCTTTTTGAACACCCGGCACAGGTAGTTGGCCCCGGAAAAGCCGCACAGGCTGGCCACCACCTCCAGCGGGTATTCCCGGTGGCACAACAGCTGCTTGGCGGCCTCAATGCGCACCCCGGTCAGGTACTGGCCCGGGGGCACGCCCACCGCTGCCTTGAACACCCGCACCAGATGACTCTTGCTCACGCCCAGGCTTTCGCTCAGCTCCTCCACGCCGTAAAGCCCGGCGTAGTGCTCCCGCATGGCGGCGATGGCCATGGTCACCAGAGGCGGGTAGCTGGGGGCGGCGGCGTCCGCCCGGGCACTCTCGCACAGCAGCTGGTAGCCCAGCGCCGAGGCCCGGCGGGAGGAGGGGGAGGCCACCAGCTGGGCCACCAGCTCGGCCGCACCGGGGCAGGAGGCGCCTGCCGCGAACATGGGCCCGGCAAGACCCTCGGCAAAGGCCGCGGCCGCCTGACCGCTCAGCAGCACCGCCGCCAGGTGGCAGGGCTCGGCGGGCACCAGCCGCAGCGGGGGCGCGCCCAGCAGCAGGCTGCCCGCGCCCGCCAGCTGGGGGGCTTCCTCGTCCGCCAGGGCGCATTGCCCGCTGGAAAGCACCCCGATCCAAAGCCCTTCCCCCTCCAGGGTGGTGGGGGTGGAGAACTGCAGGTCCTTTGTCTCGTTCAGGGCACAGAAGGTAAGGGGGTCAAAAATCAATTTTACGTCACCTCATATCAATAAAGTGCTATTTAAATCCGGAAAAAGTCTGGTATTATTATATTAGCAACGAGATACGCGGTCAAGCGTATCAACAAAAGACAATCGAAATCAGTAACAATAAAAAAGGAGTGTCGATTCCCATGGCAAGCATCAGCCTGCGTCATATCTACAAAATCTACCCCGGCGACGTTACCGCCGTTAAGGACTTCAACCTGGAGATCGCCGACAAGGAGTTCATCATTCTGGTTGGCCCCTCTGGCTGTGGTAAGTCCACCACCCTGCGCATGATCGCTGGTCTGGAAGAGATCAGCAAGGGCGAGCTGTACATCGGCGACCGCCTGGTGAACGATGTGGCCCCCAAGGACCGCGACATCGCCATGGTGTTCCAGAACTACGCTCTGTACCCCCACATGACCGTTTACAAGAACATGGCTTTCGGCCTGGAGCTGCGTAAGGTAGACAAGGCTGAGATCGACAAGCGTGTTCGTGAGGCCGCCCGCGTGCTGGACATCGAGCACCTGCTGGACCGCAAGCCCAAGGCTCTGTCCGGTGGTCAGCGTCAGCGTGTTGCCCTGGGCCGCGCCATGGTTCGTAACCCGGCCGTGTTCCTGCTGGACGAGCCCCTGTCCAACCTGGATGCTAAGCTGCGTACCAGCATGCGCACCGAGATCATCAAGCTGCACCAGAAGCTGGCTACCACCTTCATCTACGTTACCCATGACCAGACCGAGGCCATGACCATGGGCGACCGCATCGTGGTTATGAAGGACGGCATCGTGCAGCAGGTCGACACCCCGCAGAACCTGTACGACTTCCCCATCAACATGTTCGTAGCCGGCTTCATCGGCAGCCCCCAGATGAACTTCCTGGATGCTACCCTGAACAAAGATGCCAATGGCTACTACCTGGATCTGTCCGGCGACCGCATCGACCTGCCCAAGGAGAAGACCACCGACGGCAAGCTGGATGCCTACGTTGGCAAGAAGGTCAAGGCTGGCGTTCGTCCCGAGGACATCAAGGACGATCCCGAGTTCGTAAACAAGCAGGGCGAGTGCAAGCTGGAGGCCACTGTTGAGGTTTCCGAGCTGATGGGCTCCGAGATCTACCTGTACCTGGTATACAAGGGAAACAAGATGACCGCCCGCGTGGCTCCCACCTCCAAGGCCAAGAACGGCAGCAACGTTACCGTTGCCTTCGATCCTCACAAGATCCATCTGTTCGATCCCGAGACCGAACTGACCATCCTGAACTGATCCTTCCCCTTGGAATCATGTTATACGCAGAAGCGCCGCTGGAAAACCAGCGGCGCTTTTGCGTTTTTTATTTGAGTAACATTGCCTGAAATTGTGCGGTATTGCCTTGGTTAATTGACCTCGCCGCTCTCCAGCGACAGCGAGTAAAGGGCGGTGAGCTGGCCGCTGCCGATCTGCTCCGGGCTGAATTCCGGGCCGAAGGCAGCCGTCAGGCGGGCACACAGCGCCGCGTTCTCCGGCTGCTGCAGCCGGTGCAGCATGGCGTCGCAGTAGGCCTGCAGCCGGTCCTGATATTCCGAAAACAGCGGGGTGAATTCCCGCAGAATGTCGCAGGCCTCCGCGTCAAACAGCCGGATGGAGGGCCGCAGAAAGCATTCGTACCGGCGCTTGAGCCGCCCGGCGGAGCTGTTCAGGTTCCGGCCCAGATCTTCCAGCACCCGGCTGCAGAATTCCTCCATCTTCCGAGGCGGCAGGGCGGCAATCTCGCTGACCACCCGGCGGCAGAGGGCAAACAGCTGCCCGGCATGCTCCGGCGTCAGGCTGTAGATGTAGTCCCGCAGCCCGGCCAGCTCGGGGGTCTGGTGGGCGACCACCACCTTCAGCAGCCGCTGCCACAAAAAGCGGCGGTATTCGTTCAGCTCCACATTCTGCACCAGGCTGCCCAGAAAGCAGGAAACGATCAGATAGGCGTCGGTTTCGTCCAGCGGCAGCGGCGCGTGCCACGGCTCCGGCCCCGGCGTCAGGGCGGTGCTGTTGGGGGAAAGGCAGTCCTGCTCCAGAATCTGCTCCAGCTGGGTCATGCGCCAGTCCAGCCGGCGCTTTTCCTCCCGCAGGGCGGTCATCCGCTTTAAGATGTAGTATTGAGCGGCGGAGGGGTCCTCCAGCATGGCGCGGATTTCCTGCACCGAAAAGCCCAGCTGCCGCAGCCAGCGGATCTGCTGCAGCCGCTGCACATTCTCGCCGGTGAACTGGTGGTAGCCGTTGCGGGCATCCACCTGGGGCTGAAGCAGCCCGGCGGAAAGATAAAGCTGCACCGCCTTTTTGCTCAGGCCCGCCTGGCGGGCCGCCTCATGGATCAGCATATCCTTCTCTCCCTGCAAAGTGTTCCCCTGGGGAACACTT
>NZ_JAPNNW010000013.1:0-99980 GCF_027853465.1 Allofournierella sp. CML151
GGGGGAGAGCGTTAAAAACGCTCTCCCCTTTTTGGTCCAAATGGCCCGCCGTACACAAACGGCCAGGAGGTCTTTTGGCAGGCCTTACGGCTAAGAAAGAGAAGAAAATGGGAGAAGTAAGCTTACAGCAGGTGTACCGCGACTACCAGACCGGCGAACACGATGGAAACCATGCTGGTGAGCTTGATCAGAATGTTGATGGAGGGGCCGCTGGTGTCCTTGAAGGGATCGCCCACGGTGTCGCCCACCACGGCGGCCTTATGGCAATCACTGCCCTTGCCGCCATGGGCGCCGCTCTCGATGTACTTCTTCGCGTTGTCCCACGCGCCGCCGGAGTTGGCCATCATTACAGCCAGCACAAAGCCGGTAACGGTGGTGCCTGCCAGCAGACCGGCCACGCCTTCCACGCCCAGGATCAGACCCACCACAATGGGCACGATCACCGCGATCAGGGCGGGCGCCAGCATCAGCTTTTGAGCGCTGCGGGTGCACATGTCCACGCAGGAGGCATAGTCCGGTTCGGCCTTGCCTTCCATCAGACCCTTGATTTCCTTGAACTGGCGGCGGACTTCCACCACGATGCTCTGGGCTGCCTTGCCCACCGCATCCATGGTCAGGGCTGCGAACAGGAAGGGCAGCATACCGCCGATAAACAGGCCGATCAGGGTGGTGGGGTTGGTGATGGACAGATCCAGCACAATATCCGGATCGATCTGATGAACCTTGTCAATGTAAGAGGCGATCAGGGCCAGAGCAGTCAGCGCCGCGGAGCCGATGGCGAAGCCCTTGCCGGTGGCGGCGGTGGTGTTGCCCAGGCTGTCCAGCGCATCGGTGCGCTGACGCACCTGCGCGGGCATGTGGGTCATCTCGGCGATGCCGCCCGCGTTGTCCGCAATGGGACCGTAGGCGTCGGTGGCCAGGGTGATGCCCAGGGTGCTCAGCATACCTACGGCGGAAACGCCCACGCCGTACAGGCCCATGTTGAAGTCTTCGGCACCGCCGCTGCAGAAGTAGCTCAGCAGAACCGAAATGCCCACGATCACAACGGGGGCCACGGTGGAGAGCATGCCCAGCGACAGGCCGCTGATGATTACGGTTGCGCTGCCGGTCTCACTGGAGGCCGAAAGCTTTTTGGTGGGAGAGTAGCTGTCCGAGGTGTAGTACTCGGTGAGCGCACCGATGATTACACCGGCGGCCAGGCCGCTGATCACCGCGATGAACACGCCGGTGGCATGCTCGGCGGGCAGCAGCCAGTGGACGGCAAACCAGGCGCAGATGGCAATCAGCACGCTGCTGATGTAGGTGCCGGTGCGCAGAGCGGTCAGCAGATTCTTCTGGCTGGCGCCCTCCTTGGTCTTGACGAAGAAGGTGCCCACGATGGAGCACAGCACACCCAGTGCGGCCAGCAGCATGGGAACGCCCACGCCCTGCATGCCGAAGCCCGCAGCCACGGCCAATGCGCTGGTGGAAACGATGGAGCTTACATAGGATTCATACAGGTCGGCGCCCATGCCAGCCACGTCGCCCACGTTGTCGCCCACGTTGTCGGCGATAACGGCGGGGTTGCGGGGGTCATCCTCGGGAATGCCCGCTTCCACCTTACCCACCAGGTCGGCGCCCACGTCGGCTGCCTTGGTGAAGATGCCGCCGCCCACACGGGCGAACAGCGCCATGGAGGAAGCGCCCATACCGAAGGTGAGCAAGTTGGAGGTGATGTTCTGAATCAGAATTTCCTGGCTGGCCACCGGATCAATGGCAGTGTACCAGAAATGCAGGAAGAAATACCAGATGCTCAAATCCAGCAGGCCCAGGCCAACCACCGTGAAGCCCATGACCGAACCGGCGCTGAAGGCTACCCGCAGGCCCTTGTTCAGGCTGCCCGAAGCAGCGTTGGCGGTGCGGCAGTTGGCCATGGTGGCGGTGCGCATGCCGATAAAGCCGGACAGGCCGCTGAAAAAGCCGCCGGTCAGGAATGCGAAGGGAGTAAAGAAGCTCAAAAAGCCCAGGAAAGCCATGATCAGAAGGATCACAAAGACCACCGCAAAGAAGATAGCCACGCCCTTGTACTGGCGCTTTAAGTAAGCGGTGGCGCCGTTGCTCACTGCGGCCGAGATCTTGGCCATCTGGGGAGTTCCCTGAGGCTCTTTTTTGACCCGGGCAAACATTGTTGCCGCGAACAGCAGGGCAAGCACAGCGCCTGCCGCAACAAAATACATTGCGCTCATGATCGAATGATCCCTCCTTGTTCCAAAAGCCCGGCAAGCCGGGAGATACAGGGCGAAACCGATTCCGAAAAATGAAATCCAAATTTCGCCGTTGCCTTCATTATAGAACAAAACCCCCGGAAAAACAAGAATGATGCACAAAATATTTTTTAGTTAGTAGAATATTTTGTAAAAATAGTTGAAAACGTATTTCCTTTATCAAACGAAAGGATTATAATAGACTAAACACAATGGATGACCAGGCGGTTCAGCCGATTTTCTTGGGAAAAATGGTTGCATCTCCCAAAAGTTTTCTGCTACAATTTGATAAAGTGAGAAAGCAAGGAAGGGCGGGACGGCATGAAGCGAGGGCTTGTACTGGCGGGCGGCGGCGCCCGGGGCAGCTACCAGGTCGGGGTCTATCAGGCGCTGGCCGAGCTTGGCTGGCGGCCGGATGTGATCACCGGTACCTCGGTGGGCTGTCTGAACGGGGCAATGTTTGCCACCGACCAGTGGGCCACTGCCCGGGATATGTGGATGACCATCGACACCCGACAGGTGATAACAGACCCGCCGGACCCGGATCAGGGTGTACTGAATTTCTGGCAGGAGACGGTGCGCTGCGGCGGACTGGATGTGTCCCCGCTGGAAAGCATTGTGGACCGGGTGCTGGATGAGGACGCCCTGCGCGCCTCCCCCGTCGAATTCGGTCTGGTCACCGTGAACAAGCGTACCCTGCGCCCGCTGGAGCTTACCGCCCGGGAAATCCCGCAGGGGCAGATGAGGGATTATCTGCTGGCCTCTGCTGCCTGCTTCCCCGCCTTCCGGCCCCGGGCCATTGAGGGCAAGGAGTTTATCGACGGCGGCTATGCCGATAATATGCCGGTGGGTTTGGCCCGCCGCATGGGTGCCGAGGAAGTGGTGGCCGTGGATGTGGACGGCATCGGTGTGACGCGTCGGCTGCCGGATGATATCCCGGTCATTCTGATCCGCAGCCATTGGGAGCTGGGCGCGATTCTGACCTTCGATCCCCGGCAGGCCGAGCGGAACATTGCTTTGGGCTACAACGATACCTACCGGGCCTTCGGCCGAATCCTGGGCACCGGCTACAGCATCCAGGCCGGGCAGGAGCGGGCCCTTGCGGAGAGCTTTGTTCGCCCCTATGCCGAGCTGCTGCGGCGGGTGATGGGAGCCAATCCCTCCCTCACCTTCACTGAGCAGGCGGCGCTGGGCGGGCTGGAAAAGCAGGCGGCTACCGCAGCCGCCCGAACACTGGCTCCGCTGGAGCGGGCCTGTGAGCTGGCCGGTGTGGCGCCGGAGCCGGTCTACACCGCACATCAGCTGTTTGACGCATTTTTGCAGCAGGTGGACCCACAGGTCTGCCTGCGGTTTGCGCCCCTGTTTGAAGAGGGGGCGGGTATTTGCATCCGGGAGTCCGCCCAGGCGGCCGCCGCCCCCGGAGAGTTTTTGCAGGCGCTTGTGGCGGCGAGCCTGCGCAGATCCCAGGGAGGTGAGGTTCCATGAGAAGATTCACAGGCATCAGCGCATCGAAAGGGCTGGTCATGGGGCCGGTCCACCGGCTGCATCACGGCACCGCCGGATTGGTGCGTGTGGTCGGTCTTCCGGTGCGCGAGCAGGCTTTGTTTGATGCGGCCGTGATCCTGGCCAAGGAGGAGTTGCACGTTCTGGAGGAGAAAACCGACGGTACCCAGCAGGCTATTCTTATGTTCCAGCGGATGATGCTGGAGGATGCGGGCCTGCTGACACAGGTGGCTCAGCGTATCGCGGACGGCGATGGCGCGGCCGCGGCCATGGAATGGGTGGGCAGGCATTATGCCGCCACGCTGGAAAATCTGGACGATGAATACATGAGCCAGCGTTCGGTGGATGTGCTGGACGTTTGCCGCCGGGTGGTGAACATTCTGGACGGCGAGCCCCGCAAGGCGCCCGAGCTGGAGGTGCCCTGCATCCTGGTGGGCGAGCGCATCTTCCCCAGTGACATCATCAGCATCGACCGGGCCAAGATTCTGGGCTTTGCCACCAGCGGCGGCAGCATCCAGAGCCACGCGGCAATCATGGCCCGCACCATGGATATTCCCGCCGTGGTGCAGCTGGGCAATGAGATGCTGGATTACAGCGAGGGGCAGGCCGCCATTCTGGATGCCTACAACGGAGATATGATTGTAAAGCCGGACGCGGACGCCGTGCGCTACGCCCAGCGGCGGATCGTGGGCGAGGGCATGCTGAAAAAGCGGATGGCCTTCCTGAAGGATCAGCCCTGCGTGACCAAGGACGGTACCACCGTGACCCTGCTGGCCAATTGCTCCAGTCCCACCGACATCCGGGCTGCCATGGATGCGGGCGCAGACGGCGTGGGTCTGCTGCGCAGCGAGTTCGTCATCACCGGCGATCACATCCCCGGAGAGGATGAGCAGTACTATTATTATATGACCTGCCTGGAGGCCGCTGCCGGCCGTCCGGTGACCATCTGCACCTTTGACATCGGAGCGGACAAGCGGGTGGCCGATCTGGAGGATACCATCAATTATTCCCCGCTGGGTATGCGGGGCGTTCGGCTGCAGCTGAGCCACCCGGAGCTGTTTGTCACCCAGATGCGTGCGCTGCTGCGTACCGCGCTCAAGGGTGATCTGCGCATCATGTTCCCCATGATTACCGGCCCGGCGGACTGGAAGGAAGCCCTGGAGCTGGTGGAGGTGGCCAAGAGCCAGCTGCGCCGGGAGGGGGTACCCTTCAATGAAAAGGTTCCGCTGGGTGCTATGATCGAGGTTCCCAGTGCCGCCCTGCTGGCCGATGAGATTCTGGCGGACCGCTGCTCCTTCGTGCACATCGGCACCAACGATCTGACGCAGTACACCTATGCGGCTGACCGGCGGGACAGCCGGATGTCCGGTTATTTCACTGGCTGGCCCCACGCGGTGGGCCGCCTGATCGATATGGTGGTGGCTGCTGCCTGGAGCCAGGAGCTGCCCGTGACCATCTGTGGCGTGAGCGCCACCGACCCGGATACCGCTGAGCGGTTCATCCGCCAGGGTGTGCGGGGGCTGTGCATGGAAGCCCGCAGCCTGATGCAGATCAAGGCACACCTGCTGGAGCTGGACCTGAACCAGCCGCCCCGCTTCCAGCGGTAACTTACACATAAAGGCAATCCCCTGCCCCGCAATGTGCGGAGCAGGGGCATTTTTTTGCATATTTGCGCATATTTGAGCGAAAATGCGCGGGCGTTGCAAAAGAAAATGAAGAAATTTGATTGTTTTTGATAGAAAATGCTTGAATTCGCCAAACGTCTGTGCTATAGTGAAACCAGAACAAGAGAAACGGGCAAAGGGGGCGGCGGAATGCTGGCGGAAAAACGGTTTGCAGTAATCCTGGATGTGCTGGCCAAGCGCCGGGCGGCTACCGTCACCGAGCTGGCCCAGCGGCTGGATACCTCGGAATCCACCGTGCGGCGGGACCTGATGATTCTTGCGGAGCAGGGCAAGCTGAACAAGGTGCATGGCGGAGCCACTGCGGTGGATGCCACCTTTGAGAGCGGCGAACCCACCATGAGCGCCAAGGAACATCTCAATCAGACCCAGAAGGACCAGATCGCCCGCTATGCGGCGGCTCAGATCCAGCCGGATGATGTGATCTTTCTGGATGCGGGCAGCACCACGCTGCGGATGCTGGAGTACATGGAGCCCAGCGACGGACTGCTGATTGTAACCAACGGTATCCTGCATGCCCAGCGGCTGGTGAACAAGGGCTTCAAGGCCTATATCCTGGGCGGCATGCTCAAAACCGGCACCGAAGCCATTGTGGGCGCGGGCGCCGTGCAGTCCCTGAGCCATTACAACTTTACCAAGGCCTTTATCGGCATCAACGGCATCACCGTGGGCCAGGGCTACACCACGCCGGACGTGGAGGAAGCTCAGGTCAAATCGATGGCGCTGCGCCAGGCCTATATCAAATATGTGCTGGCAGATTCGTCCAAGTTCGGGCGGGTATCGGCGGTCACGGTGGCCCCCATCGATCAGGCCTGCATCGTTACCGACCATCTGCCGGATAAAAGCTATCGCAAACATGCAGTGATTAAGGAGGTAGAAGGGTTATGATATACACCGTTACATTCAATCCCGCGCTGGACTACGTGGTGCGCATGGATGCGCTGGCCCTGGGCCAGGTGAACCGCACCGTCAGCGAGGATGTGCAGCTGGGCGGCAAGGGCATCAATGTGTCCTGGGTGCTGCGGGAGCTGGGCCACGAGAACGTGGCGCTGGGCTTTGTGGCCGGGTTCACCGGCAAGGCCATTGAGGACGGCCTGGCCGCCAAGGGCGTTGCCACCGACTTCATTCATCTGCCCGCCGGTCTCACCCGCATCAACGTGAAGCTGAAGGCCGGTGAGGAGACCGAGATCAACGGCAAGGGCCCCGACATCAGCGCCGAGGCGCTGGAGGAGCTGTTCCACAAGCTGGACGCTCTGGGCGAGGGCGATGTGCTGGTTCTGGCCGGCAGCATCCCCGCCAGCATGCCCAGCGATGTGTACGAGAGCATTCTGGCCCGTCTGGAGGGCAAGAATGTGCTCTGCGCGGTGGACGCCACCCGGGATCTGCTGGTGAATGTGCTCAAGTACAAGCCCTTCCTGATCAAGCCCAACAACCACGAGCTGGGCGAGATCTTCGGCCGGGTACTCACCACCGATGAGGAGATTCGGGAGTGCGCCGAAAAGCTGCAGCAGCAGGGCGCGCGCAACGTGCTGGTCAGCATGGCCGGCGACGGTGCAATGCTGCTGGACGAAAACGGCGGCTGCCACCGCCTTGCCGCCTACAAGGGCAAGGTAAAGAACTCGGTGGGCGCGGGCGACTCCATGGTGGCCGGTTTCCTGGCCGGTTATCTGGACAGCGGCGACTACGCCCATGCACTGCGTGTGGGCAGTGCCGCGGGCAGCGCCACCGCCTTCTCGGATGTGCTGGCCACCCGAAGCGAGATCGAGGCTCTTTTGAACCAGGCATAAGCGTGCATCGCGGAACCCAAAATCGCACGCCTGCAAATAGATCGTATCCCCCTGAAAAAGAATGAGAGAAAGGAATCGAGTATCATGCGTATTACGGATTTGCTCAGACCGGAAAGCGTGGAGCTGCATACCAGCGTAGCGAATAAAGAAGCAGCCATCGATAAACTGATCGGCCTGCATGTGGCCGGTGACAATCTGGCGGATGTGGAGGCCTACAAGAAGGCCATTCTGGCCCGTGAGGCCCAGAGCAGCACCGCCATTGAGGCGGGCATTGCAGTGCCCCACGCCAAGAGCGAGGCGGTCAAGCGCCCCGGTCTGGCGGCTATGACCCTGGACAACGGCGTGGACTACGGCGCCATGGACAAAAAGCCCAGCGACCTGTTCTTCATGATCGCCGCTCCCATGGACGGCAACCTGCATCTGGAGATTCTCAGCCGCCTGATGGTTCTGCTGATGGACGGCGACTTCACTGCCAAGCTGCGTGCTGCTTCCACTGTGGAAGAGTTCATGAAGGCCATCGACGACGCCGAGAGCGCCAAGTACGGTGATACCAAGCTGCCCAAGGTGGAGACCGTGAACGACGATGCCTCCGCTCAGCCTGCTGAGGAGGCGAAGGCCGAAGGCTACCGGGTGCTGGCTGTTACCGCCTGCCCCACCGGCATCGCTCACACCTACATGGCTGCCGAGGCTCTGGAGAAGGCCGGCAAGGCCATGGAGATTCCCCTGAAGGCCGAGACCAACGGCTCCGGCGGCGCCAAGAACGTGCTGACTGCTGAGGAGATCGCCGCGGCCGACGGTATCATCGTGGCTGCCGACAAAAACGTGGAGACCGCCCGCTTCGACGGTAAGCGCGTGCTGTTTGTTCCTGTGAGCGAGGGCATCCATCATCCTGAGGAGCTGATCCGCAAGGTTGTGGAGAAGCAGGTTCCCATCTACCACTACTCCGGCGCGGTGGAGACCACCGATACCGCCAAGAACGAGAGCATCGGCCGTCAGCTGTACAAGCACCTGATGAACGGCGTTTCTCATATGCTGCCCTTCGTGATCGGCGGCGGCATCCTGATCGCTCTGGCCTTCCTGCTGGACGATTACTCCATTAACCCTGCAAACTTCGGCATGAACACCCCCGTGGCGGCCTTCTTCAAGACTGTGGGCGGCGTGGCCTTCAACTTCATGCTCCCCATTCTGGCGGGTTACATCGCCATGAGCATCGCCGACCGTCCGGGTCTGGCCGTGGGCTTTGTGGGCGGCAGCCTGGCAGCCGTGGGCACCAGCTTTGCCACCATTCTGGACCCCAGTGCCACTGCGGTTCCCGCCGGTTTCCTGGGCGCTCTGCTGGCTGGTTTTGTGGGCGGCTACTTCATGCTGGGCCTGCGCAAGGTCTGCGATAAGCTGCCGGACAGCCTGGAGGGTATCAAGCCCATCCTGCTGTACCCTGTGATCGGCGTGCTGTTCATGGGCCTGTTCATGTGCCTGGTGAACCCCATCATGGGCGCTATCAACAACGGCCTGATCGCCTTCCTGAACAGCCTGGGCGGCACCAGCAAGATCCTGCTGGGCGCTGTTCTGGCCGGTATGATGAGCATTGATATGGGCGGCCCCTTCAACAAGGCTGCTTACGTGACCGGTACCGGCGCCATTGCCACCGCCGCTGCCGCGGGCGCTGCTCAGGGCGCCATTGAGTACCAGATGATGGCCGCCGTTATGGTGGGCGGCATGGTTCCCCCGCTGGCCATCGCTCTGTGCACCACCTTCTTCAAGAAGAAGTTCACTCAGGATGAGCGCAAGTCCGGTGTGGTAAACTACATCATGGGTCTGTGCTTCATCACCGAGGGCGCGATTCCCTTCGCTGCCTCCGATCCCCTGCGCGTGATTCCCAGCTGCGTGGTCGGCAGTGCCGTTGCCGGTGCGCTGAGCATGTTCTTCGGCTGCAGCCTGATGGCTCCTCACGGCGGCATCTTCGTGTTCCCCGTGGTCACCAACGTGCTGGGCTACGTAATCAGCCTGGTGGTGGGCAGCCTGGTTGGCATGCTGCTGCTGGGTGTTCTGAAGAAGAACAAGGAGCAGTAATTCCAAACTCTTGTACGCAATGCCGCCCGCGCGGTGCGCGGGCGCTTCACAACCATCAGAATCAAACAAATAAAAGGAGAAAACTGTTATGGTAAGCAAGATGACCAAGATCGTAAACCCCATGGGCATGCATATGCGTCCCGCCGGTATGTTCGCTCAGGAAATGATGAAGTTCAACAGCGACGTGGTGCTGGTGTTCAAGGATAAGGAGATCAACGCCAAGAGCATCATGAACCTGATGGCCGCCTGCATCAAGTGCGGCAGCGAGCTGGAAGTTCGCTGCACCGGTGACGACGAGCAGGCCGCCCTGGACAAGGCTGTGAGCCTGATCGAAAGCGGTCTGGGCGAGTAATCAGCAAACGAACAAACAACACGCGGCGCCCCGGTCCACCAGATGGGCCGGGGCGCACCTGATAAAAAAGCCGACGAGAGGGGCACAAAGACCATGTTAAAGGGTACAGGAGCGTCCGCCGGTGTGGGCATTGGCCATGCGCTGGTGGTAAAAGAGCAGAATTTGGATTATTCCGCGGTGCAGTTCGCGGGTCAGCAGCAGGAGACCGAGCGCCTGAAGGCGGCTGCCTCTGCTGTGAGCCAGCGGCTGAGCAACATGGCGGCCGAGATGACCGAGAAGGTGGGCGAGCATGCCGCCGAGATTCTGTCCGGCCAGATCATGATGCTGAACGACCCGTTCATGATGGGTCAGATGGAGGAACAGATTGCTGCGGGCAACGTGGCCGAGGCTGCGGTGGACACCGTTTGCCAGACCTTCATCGCCATGTTCAGCGGCATGGAGGACGAGCTGATGCGCCAGCGCGCCACCGACATCGGTGACCTGCGCGCCCGTCTGCTCAAGCA
Organism: Allofournierella sp. CML151; assembly: GCF_027853465.1. Taxonomy (NCBI): domain Bacteria; kingdom Bacillati; phylum Bacillota; class Clostridia; order Eubacteriales; family Oscillospiraceae; genus Allofournierella; species Allofournierella sp. CML151. The sequence goes on from NZ_JAPNNW010000013.1 coordinate 10,141, forward strand.
GCTGCTGGGTCTGCCGGATGTGGACCTGGCTCATGCCCCCGCCGGCACCGTGATCGTTGCCAAGGACTTCACCCCCAGCATGACCGTTGGCATCAGCCGGGAGAACGTGGTGGGTATTATCACCGAGATCGGCGGCCGCACCAGCCACTCCGCCATTCTGGCCCGCGCGCTGGAGATCCCCGCTGTGCTGGGCGTGCCCGGCGCGGCTGACACCATCCAGAACGGCGATTCCATTGCCATGGACGGTGAGTTCGGCCATGTGTATGTGAACCCGGACGAGCGGACTCTGAAGGACTACGAGGCCCGCCGCGAGGAATTTGAGCATCAGCGCCAGATGCTGAAGGCTTACCTGAACAAGCCCACCGTGAACGCGGACGGCCGCGCCGTGGGCCTGTATGCCAACATCGGCAAGCCGGAGGACGCCCAGGCTGCGCTGGAGAAGGGCGCCGAGGGCATCGGCCTGTTCCGCACCGAGTTTTTGTTCATGGACCGGGACAGCCTGCCCACCGAAGAGGAGCAGATGAACGCCTACCGTCAGGTGGCGGCGCTGTTCGCAGGCAAGGAGGTCATCATCCGCACCCTGGACGTGGGCGGCGATAAGGAGATCGACTACCTGCACATGAAGAAGGAGGAGAACCCCTTCCTGGGTCACCGGGCCATCCGTTACTGCCTGGATAACCCCGAGACCTACATGATCCAGCTGCGTGCTCTGCTGCGCGCCGGTGCGGACCACAAGAACATCAAGATCATGCTGCCTCTGGTCACCGGCCTGGAGGAGATTCGCGCCGCAAAGGCTATGCTGGAAAAGGCCAAGAAGGAGCTGGCCGCCGAGGGTCTGCCCTTTGACGCCAACGCACAGGTGGGCGTGATGATCGAGACTCCCGCCGCCAGCCAGATTGCCGATCTGCTGGCACAGGAGGCCGCCTTCTTCAGCATTGGCACCAACGACCTGACCCAGTACACCCTGGCAGTGGACCGGGGCAACCCGGATGTGGCGTCTTTGTACACCCACTTCCATCCCGCTGTGCTGCGCAGCATCGCCAATGTGATCAAGGCCGCCAAGAAAGCCGGCATCCCGGTGGGCATGTGCGGCGAGGCTGCCGCCGATCCCGCTCTGATTCCCCTGCTGCTCAGCTGGGGCCTGGATGAGTTCAGCGTGAGCGCCAGCGCCGTGCTGGCCACCCGCCGCACCATCAGCCTGTGGAGCCAGCAGGAGGCGGACGACGTGCAGGCCGAGGCCATGAACCTTTCCAGCGTGAAGGGTATCCAGGGCTATCTGGCTTCCATGATCAAAAAGTAATTTTCAAAAAATGCAGGTCTGAAACGACCTGCATTTTTTTGCTGCGAACGCCCTGTTGTGCTATACTGGTAACATACAAAAGCGAATCGTTTGAAGGAGAAGTTTACCCATGCGTCTGCCCATGAATCCGGCCGTCACCGGCCTTACCCTTTCCGGCATCCGCCGGTTCACCGCCCTTGCCGCCCAGACCCCCGGCTGCGTGAAGCTGACTCTGGGCGAGCCGGAGTTCGACACTCCCCTGCCCATCCGGCAGGCGGCGCAGCAGGCGCTGGAGCAGAGCGATACCCACTACCCGCCCAACAATGGCCGCGCTGAGCTGCTGGAGGCACTTTCCGCCTTCAGCGAAAAGCAGGGCCTGCACTATGCACCGGAGGAATTTGTGGTCACCTGCGGGGCCACCGAGGCGCTGCTGTGTGCTTTGTCCGGTGTGGTGGATGTGGGCGACGAGGTGCTGGTGCCCATCCCCGCCTTCGGCCTGTATGAATCTCTGATCGGCCTGTGCCGGGGCGTGTACAAGCCGGTGGACACCGAGCCCTATGGTTTCCAGCTCAGCGAAGAAGCGCTGAACGCCGCCGTGAGCGAGCGCACCAAAGCCATCATCCTCACCAGCCCCAACAATCCCACCGGATGTGTCTATACCAAAGAGAGCCTGGACGCGGTGGCAGCGCTCGTCCGCCGCACCGGCATCTATGTGATCTGCGATGATGTGTACTGGCAGCTGTGCTACACCGATTCTTTCGGCCGCTTTGCCGCCCTTTACCCGGACCTGCGGGAGAACATCATCGTGGTGGAGAGCTTCTCCAAGCCTTATGCCATGACCGGCTGGCGGCTGGGCTGGCTGGCGGCGGACGCGCCGGTGAAGCAGCAGCTGCAGAAGGTGCACCAGTACAGCGTGGTCAGCGTGACCAGCTTCTCCCAGACCGCCTGTATCACCGCGCTGGAAAGCGATGTGAGCGCCATGCGCCAGAGCTACCGGCAGCGGCGGGATTATGTGTACCAGCGTCTGTGCAAAATGGGCCTGCCGGTGAACAAGCCGGAGGGCGCGTTCTACATCTTCCCCTGCATCCGCCAGTTCGGCATGAGCAGTGAGGAGTTCTGCACCCGGCTCATTCAGGAGGGCGGGCTGGCCCTTGTGCCGGGCAGCTGCTTTGGTTCCGAGGGCTATGTGCGGCTTTCCTACTGCTGCGCGCAGGACCAGCTGGAGGAGGGCCTGGACCGTCTGGAGGCCTTTCTGAATCAGCTCACAAAAGAAAAGCAATAAGAGAACGCAGAACCGGCCGGCCCCATGATCGGGGCCGGCCGGTTCTGCATTTGTATCAAAAGAGAGGATCGCAAAATGAAAATCAGGCGCGGGCGGTCCAGCGGGCCAGCTCCTCGTCGGTGGCCAGCACGTAGTGGGTGCCGCCCAGATGCTGCTGCTTGCCCGCCAGGTAATCCACTCCGGCGGTGCGGTAATCGTAGCTCTTGGCCACCCGGCCCCGTTCGGTGCGGGGGTCCGGCTGGGGAATGGCGCTGAGCAGGCTCTGGGTGTAGGGATGTACCGGATTGTTGAAGATCTCTTCGGTGGTGCCGGTCTCCACCAGATGGCCCAGATGCAATACGCCGATCCGGTCCGAGATGTATTTCACCATGGACAGGTCATGGGCGATGAACAGGTAGGCGGTGCCGGTTTCCTCCTGCAGGTCCTTCATCAGGTTCACCACCTGGGCCTGGATGGAAACGTCCAATGCGCTGATGCATTCGTCGGCGATGATCAGCTTGGGGTCCATGATCAGCGCCCGGGCAATGCCCACGCGCTGGCGCTGGCCGCCGGAAAACTGGTGGGGGTAGCGGTCCGCGTGCTCGGGGGCCAGGCCCACCTTTTTCAGAATCGCCGCCACCTTTTCCTGGCGCTCGGCACGGCTGGAGTACAGGTGATGGATGTCCAGACCCTGGGCGATGATCTCCCCCACCTTTTTGCGGGGGTTCAGGCAGGCCATGGGGTCCTGGAAGATCATCTGCATCTGGGTACGCAGCTGCCGGTTCTGCTGGGCGTTCAGATCGCCGGAAATGTCCATGCCGTTGAACAGAATCTGCCCGGCGGTGGGCTTGTACAGCCGGATTACGCTGCGGCCTATGGTGCTCTTGCCGCTGCCGCTCTCACCCACCAGACCGTAGGTCTCGCCCGGATAGATCACGAAATCCACACCGTCCACCGCCTTCACGGTGAACTGGTGGCTGCCCTTGAAGTACTGCTTCAGGCCCTTGACTTCCAGAAGGGGTTTTCTTTCTTCCATTGTCAGATTCCCTCCTTTTTCATCCGCTCAATGCGGGCCTTCAGCTCGGGCGGCATCTCCACCTTGGGCGCCCGCTCATCCAGCAGCCAGCTGGCCGCGTAGTGGGTCTCGCTGATTCGGAACAGGGGCGGGTCCAGCCGCTCGTCGATGTTCAGTGCGTAGGCGTTCCGGGGCGCAAAGGCGTCGCCGGGCACCGGATGCAGCAGGTTCGGCGGAGAGCCGGGAATGGTGTAGAGCCGGTCGTCCTCGGTGTCCAGATCCGGCATGGCGCTGAGCAGGCCCCAGGTGTAGGGGTGGCGGGGATCGTAGAAGATCTCGTCGATGGTGCCCGCCTCCACGATGCGGCCCGCGTACATCACGTTCACGAAGTCCGCAACCTTGGCCACCACGCCCAGGTCATGGGTGATGTAGATGACGCTGATGCCGCGCTCGGCCTGGATGCGCTTGATCAGCTCCAGGATCTTGGCCTGGATGGTCACGTCCAGCGCGGTGGTGGGCTCGTCGCAGATGAGCACATCCGGGTCACAGGCCAGGGCGATGGCGATGACCACGCGCTGGCGCATGCCGCCGCTGAGCTGGTGGGGATACTGGCGCATCCGCTTTTCCGGCTCCTCAATGCCCACCTCGGTGAGCAGACGCACGGCCTTGTCCCAGGCTTGCTGCTTGGGGGTCTTGTAATGCCAGACCATGCCCTCCATGATCTGCTTGCCGATGGGCATGGTGGGGTCCAGGCTGGTCATGGGGTCCTGGAAGATCATCGCGATCCGCTTGCCGTTGATGTGGCGGCGGATGTCGCGGGTTTTCATTTTCAGAATGTCCACGGTGGCGGGGGTGCCGTCGTTGTGGCGGTAGTTGTATACGATGCTGCCGCTGTTCACCACACTGTTGGAGGCCAGGATACCCATGGCCGCCTTGAAGGTGACGGACTTGCCGCTGCCGCTCTCGCCCACCACCGCCAGGGTGGTGCCCCGGGGCAGGTCAATGTTCACGCCGCGGATGGCGTTCACCGGGCCTGCGCCGGTCTTGAAGGTGATGGACAGATCCCGAATGGACAATACGGTTTCCTTTGCATTGTTTTCCATGGTCTGTCACCTCACATTTCCTTCAGTTTGGGGTCAAAGGCTTCCCGCAGGCCGTCGGCCAGCATGTTGAAGCAGAGCATCAGCAGCGACATCACCACGATGGGAGGAACAATCTGGTAGGGGTGGGTGGTGAAGCTGTTGAAGGTCTCGCTGATCAGGCTGCCCAGGCTGCACTGGGGAACGGGAATGCCCAGGCCCACGAAGCTCAAAAAGGCTTCGGTAAAGATCGCAGTGGGGATGCTGAACATCAGCTGGGTGATGATCTGGCCGATGATGTTGGGCAATACTTCCTTGAAGATGATCAAAAAGCTGCCCGCGCCCAGGGTACGGCTGGCCAGAACGAATTCCTGCTCCTTCAGCTTGAGCATCTCGGCCCGGGCGATACGGCTCATGTTGATCCACTCGGTGATGACCAGCGCGATGACGATGGTGGTGAAGCCGGGCTTGACCACCAGAAGCAGCAGCGTCACAATCACCAGACGGGGAATGCCGTTGTTGATCTCCACAAAGCGCTGCATGATGGTGTCCACCCAACCGCCGAAGTAGCCGCTGATCAGGCCGTAGCACATGCCGATGGTCATGTTGATCACGGCGGACACAATGGCGATGCCCAGGCTGACCCGAGTGCCTTCCCATACGCGGGTGAAGATGTCGCGGCCCAGGGTGTCGCTGCCGAACCAGTAGTAGGTGTCGGTCAGGCCTTTTTCCTCGTATTCGTTCACCACGCGGCTGCCGGTGGTGGTGGTGAGCACCTCGTCGCCGTTGAAGATGCCCAGGTTTTCAATCACTGGGATGCGGGGCGCGAAGTTCTTTTCGCTCAGGGTCTGGCTGGAATAGCTGCGGCCGCTCAGACTGGGGCCGATCACCGCCATGACCACAATGATGAGAATGAGCGCCAGAGCAATGACTGCGCCCTTGTTGGAAACAAAACGGTGCAGCACGTCGTGCCAGTAGCCCTGGCTGGCGAAGTTTGCATCCAGATGATCCTCACGGCTGCTGCGCAGGGTGAAATCCTCCGGCCGCAGGTCCGGGAGATCGGCCCGGGTGCCGGCGGGAATGGTTTGTACCTGATTCATACCTTCGCCACCTTCTTTCTGCCGAACAGTACCAGCCGCCAGCGGGCAAAGAAGCCCATGCGGCCGCCCTCACCGGTTACCCGGATGCGGGGGTCGATCACGCCGTAGAGCAGGTCCACCACCAGCATGATGCCAATGTACATGGCGCTGTAGATGAAGCTCAGGGCGATGACCACGTTGTAGTCGTTGGACTGGATGGCCGTGACCAACAGGCTGCCCACGCCGGGAATGGAGAAGATCTTCTCCACCACCAGGCTGCCGGTCATCAGGTCCACGATCAGGGGAGCCAGCACGGTGATGATGGGAATCAGCGCGTTGCGCAGCGCATGACGCAGAATCAGCGGAGCGCCGTTGATGCCCTTGCTCTCGGCCAGCAGCATGTACTCGCTGCCCAGCACCTCCATCATCTCGTTGCGGGTGAACCGGGCAATGGAGGCCATGGTGAACATGCTCAGCGCGATGCTGGGCATCACGCTGGAAAGGAACGGCGTGTTTGCGGAGTACAGCATGGGCAGCCATTTCAGCCGGAAGCCCAGTGTGTAGCTGAGCGCCAGGGCAAATACATAGCTTGGCACCGAAACGCCCAGCACCGAGATGGCGGTGCACAGGCTGTCCAGCCAGGTGTTGTGGTTCAGTGCGGCGATCACACCCAGAATGAGCCCCAGCACCGCGCCCAGGGCAACGGCCATGCCGCCCACCTGAATGCTGATGGGAAGGCGGGTCTGAATGAGCTGGCTGATGGGGGTGTTTTTGCTGATGTTGTAGCTCACGCCGAAATCACCCTGCACCAGGTTGGCCACATACCGCCCGAACTGGACCAGCACCGGCTGATCCAGACCGTATTTTTCGTTCAAGACGATGCGCTGGTCTTCGGTGAGCTTCTCGTCGTTGAAGGGGGAGCCGGGCATGAGCTGCAGCAGGCAGAACAGCACCAGCGTAATGGCCAGAAGGGTGAATACCGAGATGAGCACTCGTTTCAGAATATAACTTTTCACAAGCGATCTCCCTCTTTTGATACAGTCTTTTGATACAAGAAACCCTGAACGGGGCCGGGCGCCGCAATGCGCCCGCCGGACAAAAAAGCCGCACAAGCTTCCCTTGCCTTGCAAAGCCAAGGGAAGCTGTGCGGCATAAAATTCAGGGGGTTATCGGAATTGTCCCGCCCGCGGAACGGGCGGTTCAAAGGGCCTTAGCCCTTGGTGGCGCTCTTGAACACGCGGTTCAGAGCAACGGGGTGGAAGTCCACGCCGGTCACATTGGACTTGATCATGCAGGCATCGGCCTTGGTGTAAACGGGAACGATAACAGCCTCGTCCATGATGATCTTCTCCGCGTCGTACAGGGCCTGCCAGCGAGCGGAAGCGTCGCTTACGTACTGGCCGGTGGTGCAGTCGGCGATGATGGCGTCGTACTCGGCATTGCTCCACTTGCCGTAGTTGTTGTTGTTATCGGTGATCCACATGTTCAGGTAGGTCATGGGATCGGCGTAGTCGGGGCCCCAGCGGGTCAGGCAGACTTCGTAGTTGCCTTCCTGGATGTCCTCAACGCGCTGCTTCTTGGGCTCAACCTTGATCTCCATGGTCACGCCGGGCAGGTTGGTTTCCACCTGCTCCTTGATAACAGCGGCCACGTTCTGGGATTCGGTGGTGTCCTCCACCAGCAGCTGGAAGGTGAAGGTATCCTGGCCCAGCTCAGCCTTGGCGGCTTCCAGGTACTCGGCAGCCTTGGCGGGATCGTCGCTGCAGACATCCTGGAACATGGTCTGATCTTCCGAGAAGTCGCTGCCGTCCGGGCCGGTGGCAAACTGCGGGGGAACGGCGGTGTAGGTGGCCAGAGAGCCGTCCTTCACCACGTCCTCCACGATGGAGGTACGATCAATGGCGTGGGTCAGAGCCAGGCGCAGATTCTGGTTGGCCAGAGCGGGTACACCGTCCATGTTCAAGGTCAGGTACCACAGGTAGCCGGCGCCGTGTACGCTCAGCTCAGGGTCGCCCTGAACCTGGTCCACCTGGTCGCCGCTCAGCTTGACGATGTCCAGATCGCCGTTCTGGTAGCTCATGAAGGCCTGCTGGCTGTCCTTGATGACCTGGTAGTTCAGGCCGTCCAGCTGGACCTTGTCAGCGTCGTAGTAGTCGGGGTTCTTCACCAGGCTGAAGGACAGAGCCGCGGGCTCGTAGCTGTCCAGAATGAAGGCGCCGTTGCTCAGCACGGTGTCCGGGCTGGTTCCGAAGGTGCCCTCAGCCAGGCCCTCATAGAATGCCTGGTTCACCGGGTAGAAGGTGGGGAAATACATCAGGTTCAGGAAGTAGGGAACGGGAACGGTCAGCTCCACCTGCAGGGTCTTTTCGTCCACTGCGGTGACGCCCAGCTCGCTCTTATCCATCTCGCCGGCGATGATCTCGGCGGCGTTCTTGATCTGGCCGATGTCGCTCATCATGTAGCTGTACTCGGAGGCGGTGGCGGGATCAGCCGCGCGCTGCCAGGCGAACACGAAGTCGTTGGCGGTAACGGGATCGCCGTTGGACCAGTTGGCATCCTCACGCAGGTGGAAGGTGTAGGTGCAGCCGTCCTCGCTCACCTCGTAGCTCTCGGCAATGGCGGGAACGGGCTGACCGTCCGCGTCCATCTGCATCAGGCCGTCGGTGAAGTCGGCGATTACCTCAAAGCTGGTGCCGTCGGTGGCCAGCTGGGGGTCCAGCGAGGCGACCTCGACCTCAGTCATAACATTCAGCACGTTGCTGCCGGTTGCGGCCGCAGTGCCGGAAGAGGACGCCGCGGTGGAAGTGCCGCTGGCTGCAGCGTCGCCGCCGCCGCAGGCGACCATGCTCAGCGCCAGTGCACCGGCCAGTGCGGCGGCGCCCATGCGTTTCCAAAGTTTCATGTGTGTGTGCTCCTCTCTTTTTGGATTGGATCTTCGCAAACCCCTTGAAACGAAAAAAGAGCAGGCAGCCCGGCGGGAATCTGCCCGCCGGCCCCTGACATCTCTGTCGTTGTTTAGCGTTATACTGCGCGAAAGTGATAAAGTCAAACAGTGAGAAAGTATTTTGTGAAAATGCATAGGGATACAAGTGAAAAAAGTGTGAAAACAGGCGATTTGCTGGAGATATGTCCTTGATAAGCAAACAAAAAATCCCATAGAACTGCTTGCAATAACAAGGGCAAGCAGTTCTATGGGGAATTCAAGAAAAAAGTGTATTCAGTTCAAGAACAGTAGCAGTTCGTCTGCAGCGAGTCCGGCGGCCAGCACGCTTTCGTCAAAATCGAAGGTATCCGCATGCAGAGGAATACCGGTTCCGGTGCCCAGCAGCAAAAACAGACCGGGCAGCTGCTGCTGATAGAAGGAAAAATCCTCCGAGATCATCAGCGGTTCGTCCAGCACCTGGAGCTCAGCCAGGGCGGTGCGAGCCTGCTCAAACAGGGCCTGGTCGTTGCGCACCGGCGGATAGCCGGCCGAGAAGGCGATGGTAAAGCTGCAGCCGGTTTCCCGCTCGAGGGTGTTGGCCAGATCCCGCAGCATGGCCTCGGCGGCGTTGAACATCTCGTCGGAATAGACCCGTAGGGTGCCCAGCAGCAGGCTGGAGTCGCTGATGGCATTGCGGGCCTGACCACTGGTCAGCTTGCCGAATTTCAGCAGGCGGGGCTCCTCCGCCCGGCCCAGCAGCTCCATCCGCCGGTAGCTCTCGCACAAAAAGGCGGAAGCGGCATACAATGCATCCCGTCCCTCGTGGGGCTTGGCCACGTGGCTGCTTTTGCCGGTTACGGTCACGGTCACCTCACTGGAGCGGGCCAGCAGCGGACCGGGTCGGCTGGCGATGGCTCCGGCAGGCAGGTCCGGCCAAAGATGCCAGCCGAAGATCCGGTCGCAGTGGTATTCTTCAAACACGCCGCTGTCGCACACCAGTTTTGCGCCGCCGGTGGTCTCCTCGGCGGGCTGGAACACCAGCAGCACGTTCCGGGGCAGCTTGTCCAGCACTTCGCTCACCCGCCCGGCCAGCGCCAGCACCATGGCCATGTGGCCGTCGTGACCGCAGGCGTGCATTTTGCCTTCGTGGCGGGAGGCGTAGTCGCAGCCGCTGCGCTCGGCGATGGGCAGAGCGTCCATATCGGCCCGGAAGGCAGCAGTGTGGGGCTTGCCTGCGTCAAAGTAGGCGCACAGGGTGCTTTCGCAGGGCGAAAACAGGGTGCAGGGATACTGCTCCAGCACCCGGCGGATATAGGCCAGGGTTTCGGGCAGGTCAAAGTCGGTTTCCGGGATCTGGTGCAGGTCCCGGCGGTATTGGGTCAGCAGCTGCTGCGTCATGAAATGTCTCTCCCCTCTCAGCCGGTGGCATAGCATGGTACGCCGGCTTTTGTTTGCGTTTTGCTCCTATTATAAGGCACCCGGCCCGGATGCACAAGCGCGGAAACGCCGGGGAAAAGAAGGAAAAAGCCGTTGACTTCACCTTGATAGCGTGCTATGATGCAGATATATGGATAGAGGCGCGGGTGCGATGAACCCCACAGGAGCCGGCAGGCACGGAGCGTGGGGCGGGGCAAGCCCGCCGAATCGGCGCATCCGGGCACGGCGGCGCCGATGGGGCCCCGGGGAATACCCGCGGCACTGTCCGCGGAAGGACCGCGGGGGCGCTATCTTACCTGTAAGCGGTGGTATTGTCCACGCGCCGGTAAGGCCGCAGCGCCCTTCCGGCGCGTTTTTTGTTGTATGCAAGCTTACAAATAGAGAGAGGAGCAGCCGTTATGACCGCAAAGAATCTGAAGGGCTCCATCGTGGCCCTGATCACCCCCTTCCATGAGGATGGAAGCGTTAATTTTGAAAAACTGGCCCAGCTGGTGGACTTCCACCTGGAAAACGGCACCGATGGTTTGCTGATTCTGGGCACCACCGGCGAGAGCTCGGCCATGAGCCATGAGGAGGACGACGCAGTCTGCGAATTCGTGGTCAAGCGGGTGGCCGGCCGGGTGCCGGTGATTGCGGGCAGCGGTTCCAACTGCACTCAGACCATGCTGGAAAAGAGCCTGAGCTTTGAAAAGCTGGGGGCGGACGGTCTGCTGCTGATCACTCCTTACTACAACAAGACCAATGAGGAGGGTATGTACAACCACTTCAAGACGGTGGCGGATGCAGTGCATATCCCCTGCATTCTGTACAATGTGCCCGGCCGCACCGGCTGCGGTATCTCCGAGGATGTGGTGCGCCGCCTGTCGACCCATCCCAACATCATGGGCATCAAGGAGGCCTCCGGCAACCTGAGCTACACCGCCAAGATCGCCCGCTATGTGAACGAGGATTTCGCCCTCTATTCCGGCAATGATGATATGGTTCTGCCCATTCTGTCGCTGGGCGGCAGCGGCGTGATCTCGGTGCTGGCCAACATTCTGCCCCGCCAGACCCACGATATGGTCATGAACTATCTGAACGGGGACCGGCAGAAGGCGCTGGAGACCCAGCTGGGCCTGCTGGACGTGATCAACGGTCTGTTCCTGGAGGTAAACCCCATCCCCGTGAAGGAGGCCATGAACCAGATGGGCATGGATGTGGGTGGTTATCGCCAGCCTCTGGGGCCCATGGGTGAAGCCGCAAAGGCCAAGCTGACCGCTGCCCTGAAGGCTGCCGGACTGGTTTGAGCGCAGGGGTTTGAAAAATGGCCGGGAATGTGGCATAATAGAACGGCCAAAACAAAGCAACAAGGTGGGAAAAGACACGTGAACGCAGAACAGATTATTCAGTACATCGCAAACGCCGAGAAGAAGACCCCGGTGAAGATCACCATTCAGGAGAAGGAGCCCCTGAACTACGGCTCCGCCAAGGTGTTCGGCACCGGTGCCAAGATCGTGTTTGGCGACTGGAAGGAGCTTGGCCCCATTCTGGAGGCCAATGCGGATAAAATTGAGGACATGGTGGTGGAAAACGACTGCCGCAATTCGGCCATTCCCCTGCTGGACCTGAAGGGCATCAATGCCCGCATCGAGCCGGGCGCCATCATCCGAGAGCAGGTGGAGATCGGCGACGCGGCGGTCATCATGATGGGCGCCATCATCAACATTGGAGCTGTCATCGGCGAGGGCACCATGATCGATATGGGCGCTGTGCTGGGCGGCCGGGCCACGGTGGGCAAGCATTGCCATGTGGGCGCGGGCGCGGTGCTGGCCGGTGTGGTCGAGCCCGCCAGCGCAAAGCCGGTGATCCTGGAGGACGACGTTCTGGTGGGTGCCAACGCGGTAGTCATCGAGGGCGTGCATGTGGGCGAAGGCGCGGTGATTGCCGCCGGCAGCGTGGTCATCGAGGATGTGCCTGCGGGCGCTGTGGTGGCCGGTGTTCCTGCCCGGGTCATCAAACAGAAGGATGAAAAAACCACCCAGAAAACCGCCCTGCAGGACGCCCTGCGTACCCTGTAAGCAAAAGGCCCGGCGCTGCCGGGCCTTTTTTGACGGATCAACTTTTTGTATAATCAAATAAATAATATACAAGAAAGGGGGATCAAGATGAAAAAGAAGGTTCTGGTTATCAGCGCCAGCCTGCGGCCGGGCAGCAATTCCCATGCACTGGCCGAGCAGTTTGCCGAAGGTGCACGGCAGGCGGGCCATGAGGTGGAGCTGGTGAGCCTGCGGGACAAGGAGATCCGGTTCTGCCGGGGCTGCACTGCCTGCCAGAAAACCGGCAGCTGTGTGATTCGGGACGATGTGGCCCCGCTGCTGGAAAAGCTGCGCGCTGCTCAGGTGGTGGCCTTTGCCACGCCCATCTATTATTACGAGCTGTGCGGCCAGCTGAAAACCTTCCTGGACCGTACCGAGCCGCTGTACGGGAGAGAGAACGCCTTCCGGCAGGTGTATCTGCTCAGTGCGGCCGCTGAAACCGAGGACTTTGTGCCAAAGCGTGCGGAAAGCGGTATCCAGGGTTGGATCGACTGCTTTGAAAACCTGGAACTGGCAGGCACCGTATTTGCGGGCGGCGTGCAGGGTCCGGGCGAGATGACCGGACACTCGGCACTGGAACAGGCCCGGGCTATGGGAGCGGCCATTCAATAAAAAAGAAAGCGGGCGGGATCTTTCGATCCCGCCCGCTTGTTCTTTAAAATTATCGTTTTTCTGCACGGAAGAACAGGGCGACGGTGCCGGGGCCGGAATGGGCGCCGATCACCGGGCCGATGGTGGAAATGCACACCCGTTTTACGCCCAGAGCGGCGATCTTGTCGGCCACATAGCGGCAGTCCTCCAGGCAGTCGCCGTGGCTCACAAAGACCACCTGCTCGCTGCGGTCGTAGGTGCTGGCGGCGAAGTGCTTGACCAGAGCGTCCAGGCTGGCCTTGCGCCCGCGCACCTTTTCCATGGGGATCAGCTTGCCTTCCTCGTCCACATGCAGCACCGGCTTGATGCCCAGCAGGGTGCCGGCCACCGCCGCGGCGCCGCTTACGCGGCCGCCCCGCTTCAGGAACATCAGGTCATCCACCGTGAACCAGGCGCAGATGGACTGGCGGTTTTCCACAAACCAGTCTGCCACCTCACGCAGGCTCTTGCCCTCGTTTTTCAGGCAGGCGGCATAATACACCGCCAGGCCCTCGCCCATGCTGGCCTGCAGGGTATCGATCACCTCGATGGTGCGCTCGGGGAACTGCTCCCGCAGATCCTCAGCAGCCAGACGGGCGGAATTGAAAGTGCCGGAAAGGCCGCTGGAGAAGGCCAGGTACAGAATGTCCTTTCCCTGCTCCAGAACAGGGGTAAAGGTATCCAGGAAATCCGCCTGGTTGATCTGGCTGGTGGTGCTCACCTCACCGGCTCGCAGCCGGTCGTAGAATTCCTTGGGCGAAAGCTCCCGGTTATCGGGATAATTACGGTAATTCTTGCCGCCCAGCGTAAAGACCAGAGGCATTACCTCCACCTGCATCTCCTGTACCAGTTCCACCGGCAGATCGGTGGTGGAATCGGTGAACAACACATATTCTGCCATGAAAAAACCACTCCATTTCCTGTTTGCGGGCTCCTGCCCGCTTGTGACACTGCCCGCAGAAGATACAGGGCGAGGAATCACTGTAAAAAAATTGTAGCACACAATGGCCGGAATTTCCAGCGTTACCAAAAAACGAACCCGCCGCGGCATTCGCCGCGGCGGGTAAAAAAGAAATTCAGGTTTCTTTCCGGCGGTGAAGCCAGTCCAGAATGCGCTGCTCACCGTACAGACAGACAAGGCCCAATGCGCCCATGACCACAAAGATCACAATGGGAACAAGAAGACCACCGTCGGCCAGGCTGCTTCCGGCCACCGTGCTGGTGACCACACTGGGGATGCGCGCCAGGGTGCAGATGAAGAAGAACTCCCCCGGCTTCACCGGCAGAAAGGGGCCGATGTAGGTGAGCATGTCCTTGGGGGTGCCGGGCAGGAAAAACAACAGGTACAGCGCCCGCCGCGCCCGCTGCTCATCCTGCAAAAAGCGGTACTTGTGAAAGGCCTGGGCGGGAACGGCCTTTGCGCCCAGCAGCTTCATGGCGGCATAGATGAACATGCTGCCCAGCAAAATGCCTGCCAGACAGATGAGCAGGCCGCCCACCGGGCCGAACAAGGCGCCAGCCATCAGCTCCACCGGCTCGCCGGGAAGGACGGCCACAACCACCTGCAGAATCTGCAGCGCCAGGAACACCAGAATCCCCCAAATCCCCTTGCTCTGCACCCAGCCGATGAACTGGTCCCGGGCGGCCTGGCTGGTCAGAATGGCCCACAGCTCATCGCGGAACGCCAGCACAGCCGCGCCGCCTGCCAGGCAGACCAGCAGCAGAGCTGCAGCCGCGGCCCAGCGGCGGGCACGGGGGGATGCAAGGGGGTGGTTCATAGCGCAAAGGTCTCCTTTCACAAGGAATGGAAATTACTCCAGATCGCCGGTCAGGGTCATTACTGCGGCCAGGGCGGCAATGGGTGCAGTCTCACACCGCAGAATGCGGGGACCAAGGCCCACAGGGGTGGCACCGGCATCAATGAGTGCCTGGGCCTCCTCCTCGGAGAAGCCGCCCTCTGCCCCGGTGATCAGAGCGATGCGGCCGCCTTCGGCGGGCACGCACTGGCGCAGCGGACGGCCGCCCTTTTCGTAGAAAAAGAGCACCGCATCAAATTCACAAAAGCGCCCGGGCAGCTGGCTGATGTTCAGCGGCAGCTCCACCTGGGGCAGAATGCCCCGGCCGCACTGCTTGGCAGCCTCGGCGGCAATGCGGGCGTAGCGCTGGTTCTTCTGGTCCTCCTTTTTGGGAGTCACCACGCAGAACCGGCTGAAAAAGGGCACGATGCGCTCGGCGCCCAGCTCCACGGATTTCTGCAGAATCAGCTCCAGCTTATCCTGCTTGGGGTAGCCCGCGAAGACGGTAACCTTCGCCTTGGGCTCGGCGGTGCAGGGCCGCTTGCCGGAAACGGACAGGGTCACCTCAGCCGGCTCGATGGCGGTGATCACGCCGTCGTAGTCAAAGCCTGCCCCGTCGCACAGGATGACCTGCTCGCCGGTCTTTGCCCGCATCACCTTGCCCAGGTGGTGGGCGTCCGCCCCGGTAATCCGGGCGGTATCGCCGGAAATCTCACTGGTAAAATAGCGGTGCGGCATCTCAGGCTTCGCCCCCGTTTTTGCACAGGATGGCCACCCAGCCGTTCTGCTCGCGCACCTCGACCACGTTCAGACCGGCGGCGCGCAGGCCTTCCACCACCTCGTCCCGGCGGGTATCGATCACGCCGCTGGCAATGAAGGTGGCGCCGGGAGCCATCAGAGCGGGCACATGGGGGGCCAGGCTCAGGATGGCGTTGGCCACGATGTTGGCGGTGATGATGTTGTAGGTACCGGTGGCCTTGTCGGACAGATCGCCGATCAGCACCTTCAGCTTGTCATCCACCCCGTTCAGAGCGGCGTTCTCACCGGCGGTGCGCACGCACATGGGGTCGATGTCCACGCCCTCGGCGCTGGCCGCGCCCAGCTTCAGAGCCGCAATGGCCAGAATGCCGCTGCCGGTGCCGATGTCCAGCATCCGCTCGCCGCCCTTCACCAGGCCGTCCAGCACCTCCAGGCAGAGGGCGGTGGTCTCGTGGGTGCCGGTGCCGAAGGCCATGCCCGGGTCCAGCTTGATGACCACACGGTCGGTGTCGAATTCCTCCCAGCTGGGCACGATGGCCAGCCGCTGGCCGATGGTCAGGGCGTGGTAATAGGCTTTCCAGCCGTTCTCCCAGTCGTCCTGCTCCACGCCCTCGGCGGCCAGCGTGTAGTCCACCTCAGCGGCGGCCAGGCGGCTGCGGACCAGCTCCACCACCTCGGCGGGGTTCTCGTCCGGCGCCAGATACAGATGCACGATCACCTTGGTGCGGTCCTTGTCCAGCAAATCCTGCTCGATCAGGTCCACGTGGGCGATCTGCTCCACCTGGGTCTCCAGGTCGGAATAGTCCTCAATGTAGATGCCGCCGCCGGAGATGCCGGTGGCGATGGCCTCGGCGGTGTCTGCCTGGGCCTTGGGTACGGTGATGCGGATATCGGTCCACTGCATAGATCAAAACCTCGGTTTCTTATATATAGTATTCTATATTATAGCATTTTTTATGGCCGGTTCGTGAACAGCCCATGAAAAAATACGCCTGCCCGGCCAGGCCAGGCAGGCGAAACGGGGCGGTCAGCCCTGATATTCATGCTCGCAGTACACGCAGCGGCATACGCCCTTCTCGTTGCGGGTGTACAGCCGGGGCAGAGAGGATTCCACCTGGGTGATGCAGTGGGGGTTCTGGCAGTCACCCAGCACCTCGGTATGCTCCGGAATTACCGGATTGTCGGTTTCGCTTTCCAGCATGGTGAGGATCAGCGCCATGCGCACGAAGCGGCCGAAGTTTGCCTGCTCGAAGTAAGCGGCACGGGGGTCGTCGTCCACCTCGGTGGCGATCTCGTTGACCCGGGGCAGCGGATGCATCACAATCATGTCCGGCTTTGCCAGCGCCATCTTGGCGGCATCCAGGATGTAGCGGTCCCGCAGGCGCAGGTACTCCTCCTGGTCCGCGAAGCGCTCGCCCTGTACGCGGGTCATGTAGAGCACATCCACCTCGCCGATGGCGTCCTCCAGCTTCTCCACCTCCCGGATGGGGAAGCCGGCAGCGGTCATATCATCCCGGATGTAGCTGGGGATCATCAGCTCCTTGGGGCTGATCAGCACGAACCGGATGCCCTCGTAGCGCATCATGGCGCGAATCAGGCTGTGCACCGTGCGGCCGAACTTCAGATCGCCGCACAGGCCGATGGTCAGATTGTTCAGCCGGCCCTTCAGACGGTGGATGGTGAGCAGGTCGGTGAGGGTCTGGGTGGGATGCTGGTGGCCGCCGTCACCCGCGTTGATCAGCGGGCACTTGATCTTGGCAGCTGCTGCGGTGGCCGCGCCCTCACGGGGATGGCGCATGGCGATGATATCCGCATAGCACTGGACCACGCGGGCGGTGTCGGCCACCGTTTCGCCCTTGGCGGCGCTGGAGGAATTGGCCGAAGAAAAACCCAACACCTTGCCGCCCAGCCGGAGCATTGCGGATTCGAAGCTCAGGCGGGTGCGGGTGCTGGGTTCAAAAAACAGGGTGGCCAGGATCTTGCCGTCACATTTGTGGGCGTAGGCGGCGGGGTCGTCGATGATGCGGTCGGCCAGAGCAAGCAGCTGGTCGATCTCGGCGGTGGAAAGATCCAACGGACTGATCAGTTTCTTCACAAGGTAGTCCCCCTTTGTTATTATCGTTCCTATTCTACACCAGTCGGCGGGCACTGACAATAGTCAATCCTTAATTTTGCCGCCCTTTGACGAATACGGTTCCCGGGCGGTGGAAATACTACCGGAAAGACCATTTGAAAAAGGAGAAGTTTGCCATGAAGATCACGCCCCGGGAATACGACGAAATGAACCGGCGGGCCAGCCCCCATTCCAAGCTGGGAAAGGACTGCCTGTGGTCGTTTTTTGTGGGCGGCGGCATCTGCCTGGTGGGCGAGGTGCTGCGGCGGGCGTATCTGGCAAAGGGCTTTGTGCTCAGCGATGCCTCTGCCATGACCAGCGTGACCCTGATTCTGTTCAGTGCGGTGCTCACCTCGCTGGGCTGGTATCAGAAGATAGCCACAAAGGCCGGGGCGGGCACGCTGGTGCCCATCACAGGCTTTGCCAACTCGGTGGTGAGCAGCGCCATGGAATACCGGTCCGAGGGCTTTGTGCCCGGCGTGGGGGCCAAGATGTTTCTGATCGCCGGGCCGGTGGTGGTGTACGGCCTGGCGGCCAGCGCGGTGTGGGGGCTTGTTTACCACCTGCTGCGGCCATTCATATAAGGGGAAGGAATGAGGACCATGACGAACGCCGTGCGTACCGGCGATACCATCCGCTTTCGAGACCCGCCCTGCATTTCCGCCTTTGCCGCTGTGGGCGGAAAGCGGGAGAGCGAAGGTCCGCTGGCGGCAACATTTGATCTGCTGTTTGAGGAAAATACACTGGGAGAGCTTACCTGGGAAAAGGCCGAGAGCCGCCTGCAGCGCTATTGCCTGGACCTGGCGCTGAAAAAGGGCCGCTGCAGCCCTCAGATGCTGGATCTGGTGCTGGGAGGCGATTTGCAGAACCAGTGCACCGCCACCGGTTACACCATGCGGGAGCTGGACGCGCCCTTTGCCGGGCTGTACGGCGCCTGCAGCACCATGGCCGAGGCGATGGGGCTGGCCGCCTGCCTGGCGGCGGGCGGCTGTGTTTCGCGGGCAGCGGCGCTGGCCAGCAGCCATTTCTGTGCGGCGGAACGGCAGTTCCGCACTCCCCTCACCTACGGAGGCAAGCGCACCCCCACCGCTCAGTGGACCGCCACCGCCGCAGGCTGCTGCCTGGTGGAGCCTCAGGGCCCAGGGCCTTATGTGCGGGCGGTGACCTTCGGCCGGGTGCGGGACTACGAAATCTGCGACATCAACAACATGGGGGCGGCCATGGCCCCCGCAGCCGCAGAGACCATTCTGCGCTATTGTGAGGACACCGGCTGCGCGCCCTCTCAGTTTGACGCGGTGTATACCGGTGATCTGGGCATCGTGGGCACCCGCCTTTTGAAGGAGCTGTTGGAAAAAGAGGACATGGACCTGAAAAACCACCGAGATTGTGGGCTTACCTTGTATGATGTGCAGCACCAGGATGTGCAGGCTGGCGGCAGCGGCGCGGGCTGCTCGGCCAGTGTGCTGTGTGCCAGTGTGCTGCCCGCTCTGCAGAAGGGGGAGCTGAACCGGGTGCTGTTTCTGTCCACCGGGGCGCTGATGAGCCAGATCACCTTTCTGCAGGGCGAGAGCATTCCCGGTGTGGCCCATCTGGTGGAGCTGAGTGCCGGAAGGGAGGAAGGCGAATGAGCTATTTGTGGGCATTTGTGGTGGGCGGTGTGCTGTGTGTAATCGGGCAGGTGCTCATTGATCTGACCAGCCTGACCCCCGCCCGGATTCTGGTGAGCTATGTGGTGAGCGGAGTGGTGTTGTCCGCCCTGGGGCTTTACGGCCCGCTGGTGGAGCTGGCGGGTGCCGGGGCCACGGTGCCCCTCACCGGCTTTGGGCATCTGCTGGCCCAGGGAGTGATCGACGCGGTGAACCGGATGGGTCTTCTGGGCATTCTGGCCGGAGGATTTACGGCGGCTGGAGCCGGGGTGACCGCCAGCCTGATCTGCGGCGTGGCAGCCGCGGCACTGGGCCATCCTCACGACCAGAACTGACAATTGTACAAAGAAATCCCGGTTTTTGCACTGGAATGAAAAATCTATGTAAAGTTTTGCCCCGGTCTGTTGACCGGGGCTTTTCATTTACGGTATTTATATTATGGACCCATAAAATCTAAGTAAAATTTAAGAAACAGCGAGAGGGCACGGAAGGATACCGGCCCGAAAGCAGGAGGAAAAATCATGCAGCTTGCAAATGTTCTGAGCCTTTTGGGAGGCCTTGCGCTCTTCCTTTACGGCATGCACATGATGAGCGGCGGCCTGGAGGCCGCGGCCGGCAACCGGATGAAGAGCATCCTGGAAAAACTCACCGCCAACCGTTTCCTGGGCGTTGCGGTGGGCGCAGGTATTACCGCAGTGATCCAGTCTTCCAGTGCCACCACGGTCATGGTGGTCGGTTTTGTAAACAGTGGCCTGATGAGCCTGCGCCAGGCGGTGTGGATCATCATGGGCGCCAACATCGGTACCACCATCACCGGCCAGCTGATCGCCCTGGATGTGGGCGCGCTGGCGCCGCTCATGGCCTTTGCGGGCGTGGCGCTGGTGGTTTTCTTCAAAAACCCCAAGCTGCACAACTACGGCAGCATCGTGGCCGGTCTGGGCGTGCTGTTCATCGGTATGGATATGATGAGCGCCGCCATGAAGCCTCTGGCCGATGAGCCCGCCTTCGTTTCCCTGATGACCCACTTTGAGAACCCGATCCTGGGCATCCTGGCGGGCGCGGTATTCACCGCTCTGATTCAGTCCTCTTCCGCCAGTGTGGGCATTCTGCAGGCGCTGGCCGCCAGCGGTGCGATCAGCTTCTCCAGCGCGGTGTTCGTGCTGTTCGGTCAGAACATCGGTACCTGCATCACCGCGGTGCTGGCCAGCATCGGCACCAGCCGCAATGCCAAGCGCACCACTCTGATCCACCTGATGTTCAACATCATCGGTACCATCATCTTCACTATCGTGTGCGTGCTGTTCCCGCTGCCCGCTCTGGTGGCATCGTTCACGCCGGAGAATATCCCCGGCCAGATCGCCAACATGCACACCCTGTTCAACATCGTAACCACTCTGCTGCTGCTGCCTCTGGGCACTCAGATGGCTGCACTGACCGAGCGCATCCTGCCGGAACCCGCCGAGAAGACCGAGGAGGAGAAGCGCGAGATGATGGGCCTTGCCTATCTGGACAAGACCACCCTGGGCTCCTCCGCTGTATGGCTGGGCAAGCTGCAGCAGGAGCTGGGCCGCATGCTGGATCTGGCCAGCGAAAACGTGGACGCCGCCTTCCAGGCCGTTATCAGCGGGCTGGATGAAAAGACCGAAAAGGCCATTCGCACCGAGGAACTGGTGGACCTGCTCAACAAGGAGATCAGCCATTACGTGGCAAAGGCCATGGTGCGCGAGACCAACGCCGAGGACTCTGCAGCGGTGGCTTCCGGCTTCCGCATCGCGGGCAACATCGAGCGGATCAGCGACCACGCCATGAACATTCTGGGCTACGGCCAGCGGCTGGAAAAGGAGAACATCCAGCTGTCGGATGACGCGCTCAAGGAGCTGATGGAGATGCGCGCTGTCTGCGCCAAGGCGCTGCGCTACCTGCATGGCGATTCCCGGCTGGACAATGCTGCCAAGCTGGAGCAGACCATCGACGACATGACCACCCGCTTCCGGGAAAATCACATGCAGCGCATGAAGAACGGCGAGTGCAGCGACGAGGGCTGCATCCTCTACTCTGAGATCCTCACCGACTTCGAGCGTGTGGGTGACCATGTACTGAACATCGCCCAGGAGCTGAGCCGTACCGCGCAGGTTCTGGCATAAACAAAAAATCAAAAGGGCCCTCCCCGGGATTTCCCGGGGAGGGCCCTTTTTGCTGCAATGCTTGGGCAGACAACCGCATTCCAGAGCAAAAGAGCGTAGCATGAAAGATGTAAACCATCCCATATGATTCTGGAAATGAGGTAATATATGAAGGTTTTTTCAACAACCAAACTTCGCCGCCGGATCGCGGCGCTGGCCCTGGCGGCGGCGCTGCTGGCTGTTCCCGTCGGAGCAGCATCCGAAGAAAGTGTGCAGCCGGCCGGCGCATCGTCCCTTTCCGCAGTGCAGGGCGAGGCGACACTGGATGCCTCGATTTTTCCCGACCCGGCTTTTTTGAAGTACGTGAGCAGCCTGGATACCGATTCCAGCGGCGGACTGTCCGCCGCGGAGCGGGAACAGGTAGTTCGCATGGACATACACAACCGGGGGATCACGTCGCTGCAGGGGCTGGAACAGTTCCCGAACCTGGAGTATCTGAACTGCAACAACAACGCGCTCACATCCCTGGAGCTGTCACTGGCTCCCAAGCTGCAGACACTGTTCTGCAACGATAACAGTCTGAGCGAGCTGGACCCCTCCGGTGCGCCGGAACTGCGAATCCTGCACTGCCACGCCAACCAGCTGACCAGCCTGGACGTGAGCGCAAACCCTGCGCTGAGCGATCTTGCCTGCGGCGACAACCCCATTCAGGAGCTGAACCTGAGTGCCAACCAGAACCTGGAGTATTTCACCTATCTGGGCGGGCCGCTGACCCGTCTGGAGCTGGGGGAAAACGAGGCAATGATCTACCTGTGGGTGGGTTATACCCCCATGACGGAGATCGATATGAGCGGCTTGCCCAACCTGCAGACGGTGGGTCTGGAGCACAATGAGTTTACCTTTCTGGATCTGAGCGGCAACCCGCAGGTTGTGGATCTGCTAGCCGGAGAAAACCGATTGCTGGGCATCGAAATGGGCAAAGCCACGCCCACGGCGGATCTGAGCAATCAGCGCCCAGTGGCGGTTCATCTGCCCGCAGGGTCCGACCATTATAGTCTCACCGATCTGGGCATTCCCCTGCAGCCGGAGGAGATCAGCGCATTGACCGGCGCCAAGTTGGAGGACGGTGAACTGTATGAAATTGCGACCGGAGGTACCGTGGACTATGTGTACACCGAGGAAGGAACCACACTGACCGCCCACCTGCAATTTGACTGGACCGGAGCGCCTTTGCCTACGGCCACACCGGAGCCGACGGCCACGCCGGAACCAACTGCTACACCGGAGCCCACGGCTACGCCGGAGCCCACCGGTACGCCGGAACCGACCGCAACGCTGGAGCCCACGGCCACACCGGAACCGACCGCTACCCCAAAGCCGACCGGTACGCCGGAACCGACCGCCACACCGAAGCCCACGGCCACGCCGGAACCGACCGCTACACCGGAGCCCACGGCCACGCCGAAGCCAACGGCTACCCCGAAGCCCACGGCTACGCCAGAGCCGACTGGTACGCCGAAGCCTACCGCAACGCCTGAGCCCACGGCTACACTAAAGCCAACTGCTATACCGAAGCCTGCAGTGACTCAAACGCCCACTGCGGCGCCGGTTCTTCCGCCCACGGCGCAGCCGCCGTCCACCCCATCGAATGGAGGAGTTATCCGCCCCGGAGGAACATCCCCTGCCCCATCGCCCACAGCATCTCCCTCCGCGCAGCCTACCGCACAGCCAACCGCATCACCAGCGCCGGAGCAAAGCCCGACCGCTGCACCGGAATCTGTGCCGGAAACGGAAAAACAGGAAAAGGGCTGGGCCTGGTGGCTGCTGCTTCTGCTGCTGATCCTTTTGATCGCGGCCGCTGTATTCGCCATCCGCCGCGCGCTGGCTGAGGAAGAGACGGAACATCAGGAAGAGAACGAATAACTGCTGAACCACGGCAACAGCAAAACACGCCCGCAGGGAAACTCCCTGCGGGCGTATTGTTTATAAAAGGCAAAAACAAAAGGCCCGCTCAAAATGAGCTGGCCCTTCTGTTTTGTCGAAAATCAAGCATTCGCCTTGTTAGCGCGCTTCGCCATACGGCTGATCTTGCGGGAAGCGGTGTTCTTGTGCAGTACACCCTTGCTCTTAGCCTTATCAATAGCGGAGATAGCAGCAACAACGACGGCTTCCTTATCAGCTGCATTCGCAGCGATGGCAGCGTCTGCCTTCTTCACGACTGTTTTCAGGTTGGACTTAATCGCCTTGTTGTGAAGGGCTTCCTTCTTGGACTGAACGACACGATCCTTCTGCGATTTAATGTTAGGCATTCGTACCACCTCCTTGTCACCCATAACAGTGCAATTTATAATATCACATTTGAGCGGGTGTTGCAAGCCTTTTTTCATACTTTTTTCGGAGAATTTTTTGAAATCCGGCGGCCAACACTGAGAAAAGACCCGCCGCGGGCGTAATTTTCTCTCCGCGGCCGCAAAAAAGGAGGAAGAAGGCATGAACATATATACCGATATGGCCGATGAGCTGTTCCGCCCGGGCAAGGGTACGGTGCCCCCCGGCGTGCAGGTGCGCACCGTCAGCAGCGGGCCCATCCGGCTGACCCGGGTGCAGATCACCCGGCAGGGACTGGCCCGCCCGGCGGGGCGGTATTCCACCCTGGAGACCCCCAGTCTGGCCGCACTGGACAAACGGGATGAGCGGCTGATCAGCGCGGCAGCGGCCGAGCTGCGGGCCATGCTGCCCGCTGTGGGCCTGGTGCTGGTGGTGGGCGTGGGCAACCGGCGGGTCACAGTGGACGCACTGGGCCCCCGCACCGCCGCGGGCGTGCTGGTGACCCGGGGCCTTGCCGCGGATGCCCGGGCAGACGGCCTGGGCCTGCGGGAGGTGGTCTGCGTGAGTCCGGGGGCTTCGGGGGCCACCGGCATTCCGCTGGCCCAGCTGCTGGCGGGACTGGTGCGTACCCTGAAGCCCGCCGCCATCCTCTGTGTGGACAGCCTGTGTACCTCCGACCCGGCCCGGCTGGGCCGCACCATCCAGATCAGCGACACCGGACTTTCCCCCGCACGGCCGGATTCCGGCCGCTGCATCACCCGGGCCATGCTGGGAGTGCCGGTGCTGGCGGTGGGGGTGCCCACCCTGATGGAGGCGGATGGCTGCATGGAGGGGGGAAAGGGACTGATCCTCACCTGCCGCCAGCTGGACGGGGTGATCCGCAGTGGCTCCGAGCTGCTCAGCGCCGCCATCAACAAGGCCCTGCAGCCCTCTTTAAGCATTGCCGAGCTGTGCTATCTTGCCAACTGAGCAGGAATAACCCGCCCGCCCGGGCGCATATGCTTTGAGCAGGACTTAAAACGGAAAGGGGGCGGCGGCATGGGCCGATCGAGCTGGCTGCGCCGGTTGGGCGCGGGAGCGTTGGCGGCGGGTGTGGGGATACTGGCCTGGAACGCCGCTGAGCAGCTGGGCCCGCCCAGCATGACCGCAAGCCTTACGGTGGCGGGCGCTGCCCTGGTGGACCCGGCGGCGGCACTGGAGGCGGTGCGTCAGTTGGCCTGGGAGGACCCGCCTGCCCAGCCTGCCGCTGCCGAGGCCGCGCCATCCCCGCAGCCTGCTCCCGCTCCGGTGGCTGCGAGCACCGCGCCGGAACAGGCTGCCGCATCCGAGCCGCCGCCCGCCGCCAGCGAGCAGCCGGTGCCGGAGCCCACTGCCCAGCCCCAGCCCCGGCCGGAAAACGCCGGGCAGATTGTGACCGAGCACTACGAGCAGGGCGAGGGCGGCCTTTACATCCCCTGCGGGGCGGGCACCATCAAAAACTGCACCAGTCTTTCCGCTTCTCAGGTGGCGGACGCTGCTTCCCGGGGGCTGCCCTTCTCCATCGAGCCGGGCAGCAGCGAGCCCCAGGTGCTCATCATGCACACCCACACCACCGAGACCTATGAGCTGGAGGAAAAGGATTGGTACGACCCGAACTTTACCTGCCGCAGCACCGATCTTGCGGTGAACATGGCGGCGGTGGGCGAGGAGATCGCCGCCCAGCTGAACGCGGCGGGCATCGTGACCCTGCACGACACCACCCTCCACGATTACCCCAGCTACAACGGCAGCTATGAGCGCAGCAACGAAACCGTGCGCGCCTATCTGGAACAGTATCCCAGCATCAAGGTGGTGCTGGATGTGCACCGGGACGCGATCGAGCCCGCCAGCGGCCAGCGTGTGAGCGCGGTGGCCGAGATCGACGGACAGACCGCCGCTCAGGTGATGATCATCTGCGGAGCGGACAACGGCGGGAACCTGCCCAACTTCCAGCAGAATCTGGCCTTTTCGGCCGCTTGGGAGAACGCCATGGAGAGCCGGTATCCGGGCCTGACGCGCCCGGTGCTGTTCGATTACCGGTATTACAACCAAGACCTTACCACCGGCAGCCTGCTTATTGAAATCGGCAGCCACGGCAATACCTTGGAGCAGGCCAAATATTCCGGACGGCTGGTGGGGCAGGCGCTGGCGGCGCTGTTTGGCGGGCAATAGGGACGCTTGGCCGTTGACAAACCCGCCCGGCGGGGGTAAAATACCAAGTACAATGGCTGAGAAAAAGAAAAGTAAGCGGGAGCCTTGGCCCCAGCGAGCGCGGGATGGTGCAAGCCGCGCGCACAAGACCCGCCGAACGAACCCTTTGGAGCTGCAGCCCCAACGCCTGCCCGCCGGATTCTGGCCGGGCAACGGTCAGTAGGGTGAGCCGTGGGCGGCGCGTTAAGCCGCAGCGCTTATCTTTGAGCGTGAAAAGTGGCCGCGATCAGGCGGCAAGTTAGGTGGCACCGCGGATCCGGCAGCGATTCGTCCTAAGAAAAGGACGGGATCGCTGCCGGATTTTTCATTGTTAAAGGAGAGAAAACATGAAACGCATCGACATCAAGGCACTGTTCAGCGCTCCCCCGGCGGACGGCACCACCGTGACCGTGTGCGGCTGGGCCAAGACCGTGCGGGATTCCAAGAACATCGGCTTCATCGAGCTGAGCGACGGTACCTGCTTCAAGAACCTGCAGATCGTGTTCGAGGCCGGCAAGCTGGAGAACTACAAGGACGTGGCCAAGGCCGGCGTGGGTACCAGCATGCAGGTTGTGGGTCGTGTGGTGCTGACCCCCGGCGCCAAGCAGCCCCTGGAGATCAACGCCGACAGCGTGGAGCTGCTGGACGTATGCCCCTCCGATTATCCCCTGCAGAAGAAACGCCACAGCGTGGAGTTCCTGCGCACCATGCCCCATCTGCGTCCCCGCACCAACACCTTCGCGGCGGCCTTCCGTGTGCGCAGCACCGCGGCCTATGCCATCCACAAGTTCTTCCAGGAGAACGGCTTTGTGTATGTGCATACTCCGCTGATCACCGGTTCTGACTGTGAGGGCGCCGGCGAGATGTTCCGTGTGACCACCCTGGACCTGAACAACCTGCCCCGCACCGAGGACGGCAAGGTGGATTTCAGCCAGGATTTCTTCGGCCGCAGCACCAACCTGACCGTGTCCGGTCAGCTGGAGGGCGAGGCTATGGCGCTGGCCTTCGGTAAGATTTATACCTTTGGCCCCACCTTCCGCGCCGAGAATTCCAACACCCCCCGCCACGCCGCCGAGTTCTGGATGATCGAGCCCGAGATGGCCTTTGCGGACCTGACCGATTACATGGACAACGCCGAGGCCATGGTGAAGTACGTGATCGGCTATGTGCTGGAGCACTGCCCCGATGAGATGGCCTTCTTCAACCAGTTCTTCGACAAGGGCCTGCTGGAGCGCCTGAACGCTCTGGTGAACGCCGAGTTTGCCCGGGTCAGCTACACCGACGCGGTGGAGCTGCTGAAGGAGCACAACGACCAGTTCCAGTACAAGGTGGAATGGGGCGTGGACCTGCAGACCGAGCACGAGCGTTACCTCACCGAGCAGATCTTCAAAAAGCCGGTGTTCGTGACCGATTATCCCAAGGAGATCAAGAGCTTCTACATGCGCCAGAACGAGGACGGCAAGACCGTTGCCGCGGCCGATATGCTGGTGCCCGGCGTGGGTGAGCTGATCGGCGGCAGCCAGCGTGAGGAGCGCTACGAGCTGCTGAAGGCCCGCATGGAAGAGCTGGGCATGGATTGCACCGACTACACCTGGTACATGGATCTGCGCCGCTTCGGCAGCGCCAAGCATGCCGGTTACGGTCTAGGCTTCGAGCGCCTGATCATGTACTTGACCGGCATCCCCAACATCCGCGACGTTCTGCCCTTCCCCCGCACCGCCGGCGGTTTTTGAGCGGACTCGACCGGTAACGGGAAGCGGTACGCAAACGGGTACGCACCGGATTTTTCTCAGCGAGGTACGCCAGCACCCATTTGACGACTCGACCGGTTTCCCAAACAATAAACAAAACCCAATCAAGCCGGATGCACGCTTTTGCTGCGTGCATCCGGCTTTTTTGTTCCGCCAGATCGTCCGGGCTTGCCGGGGCGGTCTGCCCGCGGTATCATAAAGGCGAATGGATGTGCAAACAGGGGGGATGAACGGAATGAAGCGATGGATGACAGCGGCGCTCTGCCTGCTGCTGGCGGTCAGCCTCACCGGCTGCACCCTGCTGGAGCGGACTGCCGGTCAGGTCAGCGAAATCCTGTGGCGGATTGAACAGATGCTTTCCGCCCCGGCACAGCAGGAGTCCCAGCCTGCCCCCACGCCGGAGCCCCGCTGGGTGGAGCTGGAGGCCTACGATCTGATGCAGCAGGGTTTCGGTCCCTTCACCGATGCGCTGGAGGAATGGCTGCGCCAGGGTCTGGAGGATGCCGAAAACCTGAGCTGGAATCTGCATTCCCTGTCCCTGACTCTGGGCACAGACGGCCTGCCCCTTTCCATGGAGGCGGATTTGTATGCCTACCGGGATGGACAATTCCTCCAGGGGTACCGGATGGAATGGAACGCGGTCACCGGCCGTCTGTACCAGGATGTGAATAACGTGGGGACTCTGATGGATAGCGATGCCGGAACCAGCGCGGACACCTCGGAAAATCCCAACCTGCGGCTGGAGCTTGTGGCTGAGCGGCTGCGCGCCCTGCCTCAAGACGATCTGCAGATGGCGCTGGGCACTCCCCTTCTGGTGGAATTCACCGCCTTTTCCCGCCCGGAGGGCGGTCAGACTGTGGTGGACATGTCAGCGGCCCCGGAGGGCTTTGATCTGGCCATGTACCAGGCGGGACAATACGGCAAGGCGGATGGCTCCCCCACCTGGATGCTCACCGTGCGCCAGGCGGAGGATGAGGATCGGGCAGGTACCCGCACCGCACGCTTCTGCTTTGCGCCGGCGGACGAAGCACGCTGGCTGGGCAATCCGCAGCTGTATGAACAGACCGATATCCGGGTCACAAATGAGGGGCATCTGTTCTACACCCGGGACTGGGGCGAAAACTGGAACGCCCTGCCCAGCCGGTTCGAGGGACTGCTGGCGGAATGCATCGAAGCCTGCACCGCCGTGACCCGCAGCAGCTGGTATATCTCCCCGCAGGAGGACGGCCCGGTGGGCTTTGTGCTGGGCGGCGAACTGCCGGTGATCGTCTACAGCCCGGACGGCGGCACCACCTGGCGGGAACAGGCCATGGGCAGCTATCCCCACACGCCGGACCGGCGGATGCTCTGTGGGGCGCCGGACGGCACCCTATATGCGGCGGCGGGCTGCGACTGGAGCATGGGCACCGGCGGAAAGACCGAGCTGTTTCGCTGCTCCCCCGGCGGCGAGGGCTTTGAAGCGCTTGCACTGCCCGCCGAGGTGGATGGTCACTACCCCATCTGCGGCGTGGCGGCCGGTGCCGAAGGCGCGCTGGTGATCTCGGTGGAGACCTCCAGCGAAAACAACTGGCCGGACCTTTATTACAGCCCGGACCGGGGCGAAAGCTGGCAGACGCTGGAGCTGCCCTGGGAGGATGCACAGCTGGACGGTGTGGGGTTCTTGTACCGGGTGTCCTGGCTGCGGCAGCAGGAGGACGGCAGCTGGCAGCTCTGCCTGACCCAGGAACCCACCGGCGTGAACGGATACGACTGGTGCGCCGTTTTCGCTGCTCAGGCGGTGGATGGACCCTGGACCTATCAGGCAAAACAGCCGGACCCGGCCTCCTGTTGAGCAAAAATGGCTGAAAATGCACAAAAGACGTATAAAAATAAGAAAAAAGCCGTTGACAAGCGCGCATTACCGTTTTATTATAGGAAAGTAAATTGAATACCACACAATAGAGGCGCAAACCGTATGGTACTGCAAAGGGAGGCCTGCCGGCCAAAGATCTTTGCAGGAAGAGGCGGTTTGCCGAAACAGATTCCCAGGCGGCAGCGGGGTGTCTGTTGGGGTGCCGTCCAGCAGGCGGCGCACTCTCACTTGAACAAAGTGGTGGCGCTATTGGGGTTTTGTTCCGTTCTTTCACAGGGGGGTGGCGATGCAAATTCCGGCGTCGCGGCCCCTCTTTTTTTGCGGCATGGTCGGGGCGTGACGGGTGGTTGTGATGGTATCCGATGGAATACAAAGGAGGAATCACAACATCATGTCGAACTTTCTGAATGCCCTGAACAACATCATCTGGGGCCCGCCGCTGATCATCCTGATGATCGTTACCGGTGTGTACTTCACCCTGCGCACCAAGTTCTTCCAGGTACGTCACCTGGGCTACATCTTCAGCCGTACCCTGGGCCGGCTGTTCCACCGCACCGACGAGAGCGCCGATGAAAAGGGCCTGCTCACTCCCTACGAAGCCATTGCCACCGCTGTGGGCGGCTCGGTGGGCTTCGGCAACATTGCGGGCGTGGCCACCGCCGTGACCACCGGCGGCCCCGGCGCTGTGTTCTGGATGTGGCTCACCGCCTTCCTGGGCATGCTCATCAAGCAGGTGGAGGTGACCCTGGCGGTGTACTACCGCCGCACCGATGAAAACGGCGTGCCCTACGGCGGCCCCACCTACTATATGGAGCGGGGCCTTGGCGAGGAGCGCCACTGGGGCAAGCTGTGGCTGCCGCTGGCCTTTGTGTTCGGCATCGGCATCTTCTCCACCTTCTTCATCAGCGCCTCCACCTTCACCACCTCTGAGGTGGTGGCTCAGTCTCTGGGCGTTCCCCAGGCCATCGCGGCGCTGATCATTGTGCTGCTTCTGTACTTTATGATCTGGGGCGGCGTGAAAAAGCTGGGTCAGATTCTCACCAAGCTGGTGCCCATTATGAGCCTGTCCTACCTGATTCTGGGCATCATTATTATCCTCATGCATCTGGACAATCTGCTGCCCACCCTGGGCGCCATTTTTGGCGAGGCCTTCACCGGTTCCGCCGCGCTGGGCGGCTTTGCGGGCGCCAGCGTGTCCAAGGTGATCTCCACCGGCATGGCCCGCAGCGTATACTCCAACGAGGCTGGCTGGGGCAGCAGTCCCATGATCCACGCCTCCAGCCAGACCCGCCACCCGGTGGAGCAGGGGCTGTGGGGCTCCTTTGAGGTGTTTGTGGACACCTTCGTGGTCTGCACCATCACCGCCATCACCGTGCTGGTTTCCGGCGAGTGGACCAGCGGCGCCACCAACGCCACCCTGGCGCTGAATGTGTTCACCCACAACTTCGGCATGTTCGGCACCGTGATCCTGACCCTCATCATGGTGGTATTCTCGATCACCACCTCCGGTGGCTGGTATGCCTACTACGAAGTGGTACTGCGCCATCTGGCCAAGAACCATCCCCAGGTCAAGAAGTACCTGCTGCTCATGTTCAAGTACTTCTACGCAGTGCCTCCCTTCCTGCTGACTTTGTACCTGATCTATGTGGGCGATCTGAGCATCTGGACCCTGGTGGACATCACCAGCGGCATTCCCACCTTTGTGAACGTGGCGGTGATCCTGATTCTGTCCGGCCAGTACCTCAAGCTGCTCAAGGACTACAAGGCACGCTACATGCACATCGGCCAGGTGGACCCGAATATGGCCATCTTCTATGAAGATAAGCCCGAAGTAAAGGCAGCTTTGGAAAAAGAGAAGGCGGCTCAGAAATAATTCAACGCAGAACAATGCAGGCCGGGGCCTTTTTGAAGAGGCCCCGGCTTTTGACCAATGGAGGAACTTTTTATGCGTACTCTTTATGAAAACGGGCGGGTCTACACCGGCCAGCTGCCCCTGACCGAGGCCTTTGTGGTGGAGGACGGCCGCTTTGTCTTTGCGGGCGGCGCGGAGCAGGCCCGGCTGGCAGCCGGGCCGGAGGCCCAGGTGGTGGATCTGGAAGGGGCCTTTGTCTGCGCGGGCTTCAACGATTCCCACATGCATCTGCTCAACTACGGTTATGCACTGCAGGTGGCGGACCTGTCCAGCCACACCGGATCGCTGGCAGAGGTGCTGGACACCATGCGCGCCTTTTTGAAGGAGAAGAACTTCGCCCCCGGTCAGTGGGTGCGGGGCCGCGGCTGGAATCACGACTATTTCACCGATGAACAGCGCTTCCCCACCCGGCAGGATCTGGACCAGGTGAGCCGGGAGCATCCGGTGTGCATTGTACGCACCTGTGGCCACACCTGTGTGGTGAACACCAAGGCCTTGGAGATGATCGGTGTTACCGCCGCAACCCCGCAGCCGGAAGGCGGCTGCTTTGAAATCGGACCGGACGGTCAGCCCAACGGCGTGTTCCGGGAAAACGGCATGGAGCTGGTGTATTCCAAGCTGCCCAAGCCCAGCGTGGAGGATTTGAAGACCATGCTGCTGGACGCTCAGAAGCACTTGAACGCCTATGGCGTGACCTCCTGCCAGACCGACGACTTCGACGCCTTTGCCACCGTGGACTGGCGGGAGGTGATGGAGGCCTACGCCCAGCTGGAGGCCGAGGGCAAGATGACCGTGCGTATGTACCAGCAGGCCCAGCTCACCAGTGTGAAGGCGCTGGAGGAGTTCATTGCCGAGGGCTATAACACCGGCTGGGGCGACGAATGGGTCAAGGTGGGCCCGCTGAAGATTCTGGGCGACGGCTCTCTGGGCGCCCGCAGCGCCTACCTGAGCCGGGATTATGCCGACAAGCCCGGCTACCGGGGCATCGCCATCTATACGCAGCAGCAGTTCGACGACCTGATCGGCTGTGCCAACGAACACGGCATGCAGGTGGCGGTGCACACCATCGGCGACGGCATTCTGGACCGGGTGCTGGAATCCTACGAGAAGGCGCTGGCGGAGCATCCCCGGGCGGACCATCGCCACGGTGTGGTGCACTGCCAGATCACCCGCCCCGACCAGCTGAAAAAGATCGAGGAGATGGGCCTGCAAGTGTATGCCCAGCCCATCTTCCTGGACTACGACATCCATATGGTCACCGACCGGGTGGGCGAGGAGCTGGCCTCCACCAGCTACGCCTTCCGCACCCTGATGGACGCGGGGGTCTGGGTGTCCAGCGGCACCGACTGCCCGGTGGAGCTGCCCCGGGCACTGGCCTGCATCCAGTGCGCCGTGACCCGCAGCACGCTGAAGGGCGATGCGGGCCCCTACCGCCCGGAAGAGGCCTTTACGGTGCAGCAGGCCATCGACAGCTACACCATCCACGCGGCCCACGCCTCCTTTGAGGAGAACGAAAAGGGCCGCATCGCTCCGGGATATCTGGCGGACTTTGTGGTACTGGGGCAGGACCCCTTCGCCGTCGATCCCACCGCCATCCAGAACATTCCGGTGAAGGCCGTCTATGTGGGCGGCAAGTGTGTGCATCAGGCATAAAAGCATACAAAAAGGACCTGTTCTCATTGAGAACAGGTCCTTTTTTCTTGTTTATCGGGAATTCGTCAGCCGGTCCTGCGCCAGATACAGTACCAGCCCGGCGAAGCAGAGCACGAAGCCGAAGCCCATGGCCAGCGGCAGAAATACGTCCGCCGCCCGGCCGAACACCAGGTTGGTGAACTGGCACCAGGTCCATGAGAAGGGCGTTCAGGCTCAGCGCGGTGGCCCGGTCGCCGGTGGTCACCTGCCGGTTCTGCAGCGTGGTCTGCAAGGGGGTGAACAGGCTGTGGCAGACCCGCAGCAGTAGGATTGCCGCCACTGAAACCAGCGGGCCCTGCGTCAGCGCCAGCGCCAGGCAGGCAGCCGCCGCCAGGCCCAGCAGCAGCGCACCGGTGCGCCGCTCCCCCAGCCAGCCGGTAAGCCGGGCGGAAAACCCGCCGCACAGCCCCAGCAGCGTCATGACCACATAGACGGCGGCGATGGCGCTGGCCGAAAGCCCGGCCCGGGTGTATTGCACCTGATTCAAAAAGGTGGTGATGGTCTGGTGTGCCTCGTTCAAAAATGCCGCCGCCAGCACTAAAAGCAGCAGCCGGGGACTGCGGGCCAGCTGCCCCAGCAGCGCGGCGAAATCCGCCAGCTGGTGGCTGGCTGTTCTCGCCTGGCTGGGATGTACCTCCCGCAGGAAAAGCGCCAGCACCGCAGCGGCCCCGTAGCTGAACACGGTGAGCAGGCCCGCCAGCCGGTAATTTTCACCCACAAACACCGCATATACGGCACTGGCCGCCAGCAGTCCGGCCATGCCCAGATTGTTGTAGATACTGAAGACCCGGTGGCTTTCCTCATCCGGGCAGGAAAGATACAGAATACTCACGTCCAGACCGGAAAGTCCGGCGCATACCACGCTGAGCATCAGCCGCTCGGCCAGAAAACCGCCGAAGCCGCTGGCCTGCCAGAACACGATTTTGGAAAGAAAATACAGCCCGCAGCATAAAATCATGGAGCAGCGATAGCCGATCCGGTCGGCCAGAATGCCCCAGGGCACCTCCAGCGCCAGGGCCAGCGCCAGCGAGATGCTCTCGATCAGGGTGATCTGAAAAACGCTCACCCCCGCCGCCTGGCGGTACAGGGTTGCGATCGGCCCGTAGAACACCATGCCCTGCAAAAGGGCAATGGCGTACATCAGCCGGATGTTCCGTTTGTTTTCCATTGCAGCAAAAAAACCGTCCTTTGTCTGAAAATACCGCACAGCAAACACCGCCTCGCGCAGTTGCGCAAAGCGGCTGTTACGCCTGTGAGGAATTTTTAGATGGGACGGTTCATATGCAGATTCTCCTGATGCGGGGCAGATTGGCCCGTAAATTTGCTTTATTGTATCACAGCGGAAAATTGTTTGCAAGGATTTTCTCCGCTAAAGAAAACTCCCCCGATCCTTCCCGATCGGGGGAGTTTGAGATAAGCGGTTATTCCTCGCGGTTTTTGGCATCGCGTTCCGCCTGCTGCTGGCGGAACCGCTCCTCCAGACCGAAACATTTGTCCATTACCGGGTAGAGGATCATCAGCACGATCAGCTCCACAAAGGCGAAGCCGAACAGCAGTACCCACAGGGCGCTGTAGGGCAAAAAGGCGATCACAGCCAGCCAGTACAGAATCTGGATCAGCGCCGCGCCGATGCAGCGAGGGGCAAAGGAAAGAGCCAGAAGCAGGCTGTTTTTGATCAGCAGGGGCAGCGGCAGCTCCATCAGCACCATCTGACTGAACAGGAAGGGGAAGATCATGGCGGTGAGCAGCACGTTCAGGCAGATCAGCGCAGCACTGGCCACGTCGGGCTGGCCGCCGGTAAACAGGAAGTAGCCCATGAACAGCTGGCTGGCCAGCAAAAAGCCCAGCAGCGCGCCGGGAATCAGGCTCTGGTGCCAGTTGCGGCGGAAGGCCTTTTTGTAGGTGTGCCACCAGTAGCCCGGCTCATCCCGCAAGGCGCGCAGAATGGTGTCGTGCAGGCCGGCGTAGCAGGGGCCCAGCAGGAAGCCGCCCAGGAGACCGCCCACGGCAGACAGCAGCACTGCACGCCCCAGAATGCCCAGGAAGATCAGCGCAAGAGCGGGCACAAAGCAGATCGCACACAGCACATTGGCCCGGAACAAATCGCCCATGTCGCGGCCGAGAATCTCGAAAAAGCGGGCTGCGCCCTTTTTGCGGGGCTCGTCCTTGCGAACACCGGGGCCGGGGGCGTTGTAGTTGGGGTGGAAAAGACCCATGTTGAATCATCGCTCCTTTTTGTTATGCGGGCGCGCCGCGCCCTGGTTCTTCTGCCTTTATTTGTATCATATTTTCCGCCGGATTACAAACGGGGGCGTGCTTGCCGGTATGCGGTGTACGGAATCGTTTCCGGGAATTTGCGGTGAAATACAGGCAAAGCGCACAAAACTTTTCACAAACTGATGCATATATCGATGAAAATAACGAAAAGCGGTTGAAAGTGCAAAAAATCGAGCATATAATATAAGCGTAGGAAACGTTTCCGGCAACGTTTCGAATACTTGCGGAAGGGAGAGCGGTGCGCATGACCATCAAGGACATTGCCCGGGAAAGCGGTTATGCCATCAGCACAGTTTCCCGCGCGCTGAACAATCACCCGGATGTGAGCGAGGAAGCAAAGGCCCGCATCCGCCAGGTGGTGGAGGCTCGGGGTTTTGTGCCCAACGCCAACGCCCGCAAGCTCAAGCAGACCGAGGCAAAAAGCATTGTGTTTGTGGTCAAAAGCACCGCCAACATGTTCTTCGCGGGAATGCTGGTCCAGCTGCAGCAGCTGGTGAGCCGGGCCGGGTACGACGGCGTGGTCCAGTATCTGGACGAGGATGGCGATGAGGTGGTGCTGGCCCGGCAGTTGAGCCGGGAGCTGAAGCCCAGAGGCATTATTTTCCTGGGCGGCAGCGCCGAGCACTTCCGCAAAGGCTTTGCGGATATCCACCTGCCCTGTGTGCTGGCCACGGTGGTCAGCGAGGAACTGGTCTTCCCCAACCTTTCCATGGTGGGTGTGGATGACCGCAAGGGCGGCGCGGCGGCCATCGACCATCTGCTGGTCAACGGCCATAAGGACATTCTGATCCTGGGCGCGGACCCCGCCTACAGCAACCCCAGCTACAAGCGGCTGCAGGGCTGCAACGACAGCTTCACCGCCCACGGCATGGAGCTGGCGCCCCGCCGCTATCTGCGGACCAGCTTCAGCTTTGAGGCTGCCTACCAGGCCATGGACGCCTGGCTGAAGGAGGGCCAGCGGCCCCAGGCGGTGTTTGCCATGAGCGACACCACCGCCATCGGCGCCATCCGGGCGCTGAACGACCACGGACTGCGGGTACCGGAGGACGTGTCGGTGATCGGCTACGACGGTGTGGAGCTGGCAAACTTTTACACCCCGCGGCTGTGCACCATGCGCCAGCCCTCCGAGCGCATCGCTCAGGCCAGCGTGGAGCTGCTGCTGGGCTGCATCGAGAAAAACCAGCCCGCCCGCACCCTGATGCTGGAAGCGGAGCTGGTGTTCGGCGAATCGGTGGCCGAGCGCAGATGAATTTGTATCCCGGGCGGGAGCAGCCCGCCCTTCAATCGTCAACCATCAAGCATCAAAAAAGGAGAAACACACTATGAAAAAGGCACTTGCACTTGTGCTTGCAGCAGCCATGGCGCTGAGCTTCGTGGCCTGCGGCGGCTCCGGAACGACCAGTACATCTCAAACCAGCGGCAGCACCTCCACCGGCGCAGCCTCCACCACCGGTGACGCCTCCGGCGGCCGGGTTTACTACCTGAACTTCAAGCCCGAGCAGGCAGACCAGTGGGTGGAGCTGGCCGCCAAGTACACCGAGGAGACCGGCGTTCCCGTGGACGTGGTCACTGCCGCCTCCGGTACCTATGAGTCCACCCTGAAGGCCGATATGGCCAAGACCGACGCCCCCACCCTGTTCCAGGTGAACGGCCCCGTTGGCCTGGCCGCCTGGAAGGACTACTGCTATGACCTGTCCGACACCGAGCTGTACAAGCAGCTGACCAGCGATTCCTTCGCTCTGAAGGATGGCGACAAGGTCGCCGGCGTGGCCTACGTAATCGAGACCTACGGCCTGATCTACAACAAGGCTTTGCTGAACGAGTACATCGCCAAGGATTACGCGGTGATCGAGGACGCTGCCGAGATCAATAACTTCGATACCCTGAAGGCTGTGGCCGAGGATATCACCGCCCATAAGGACGATCTGGGCTTTGCCGCCTTCACCAGCGCCGGCATGGACTCCTCCTCCGACTGGCGCTTCAAGACCCATCTGGCCAACCTGCCCGTTTACTACGAGTACCAGGCCGACGGCATCACCTCCACCGACGCCATCAAGGGCACCTACCTGGACAACTACAAGAACGTATGGGATCTGTACATCAACAATGCCACCTGCGAGCCTGCCATGATCGGCTCCAAGACCGGTGACGACGCGGCTGCCGAGTTCGCCATGGGCGAAGCGGTGTTCTACCAGAACGGCACCTGGGGCTACGGCCAGGTGACCGGCTACGAAGTGGCCGACGAGGATATGGGTATGATGCCCATCTACATCGGCGTTGAGGGCGAAGAGAACCAGGGCCTGTGCACCGGTTCCGAGAACTACTGGTGCATCAACGCCAAGGCCAGCGAGGAAGACATCCAGGCCACCATCGACTTTGTGGAATGGTGCATCACCAGCGAGACCGGCAAGACCGGTATGAAGGACATGGGCTTTGTCTGCCCGTTCACCGGCTTCACCGATGAATACCTGCCCGAGAATCCGCTGGTTCTGGCCGCCAACGAGGACGTGGCCGCCGGTCACAAGACCGTGGACTGGTGCTTCACCACCATGCCTTCCGAAGAGTGGAAGAACGGCGTGGGCGCTGCCCTGCTGGAGTACGCTCAGGGCACCGGCGACTGGAGCGGCGTGCAGACCGCCTTTGTGGACGGCTGGGCCACCGAGTACGCAGCTGCCAACGGCTGAGCATCCATTCACTGAATATTCTTTGTAAAACCGAAGGGGCGGGCAGGTTCTGCCCGCCCCTTTCCCGGTTTGTTGCGCATACCTGCCGGTCTGCCCCCGGCCGGCGCGGCACTGCCCCCCTGCGGGGGGCGGACCGGCGGGCATGACGGTCCCAGGCGGACCCGATCCGATCTTCACCCATTACAACAAGGAGGGAATTGTTTATGGAACGCGCGGTCAAAAAATATTTCCCCATCTTCGCGCTGCCCACCCTGCTGGCCTTTGTCATTGGTTTTATCGCCCCCTTCATCGAGGGCGTGTATCTTTCGTTCTGTGAATTCACCACCATTTCGGATGCCCGGTTTGTGGGACTGAAAAACTACGGCCGCATCTGGTCCGATCCCACCTTCCTGCATTCGCTGTGGTTCACCGCCCTGTTCACGGTGGTCACGGTGATCCTGATCAACGTGCTGGCCTTTGCGGTGGCACTGCTGCTCACCAAGACCTTCAAGGGCACCAACCTGTTCCGGGGCGTGTTCTTCATGCCCAACCTGATCGGCGGCATCGTGCTGGGCTATACCTGGCAGCTGATTTTGAACGGCATTTTCGGCCTGTTTGGCCGTACCCTCACCTACAGCGCATCCTACGGCTTCTGGGGCCTGGTCATCCTGATGTGCTGGCAGCAGGTGGGCTACATGATGATCATCTACATCGCCGGCCTGCAGAGCATTCCGGGCGATCTGTACGAGGCGGCCCGCATCGACGGCGCCAATCCCCGTCAGTGTCTGTGGCGCATCACCCTGCCCATGAGCATGCCCTCCATCACCATCTGCACCTTTCTGACCCTGACCAACGGCTTCAAGCTGTATGACCAGAACCTGGCGCTCACCAACGGCCAGCCCTCCGATATGACCGAGATGCTGGCGCTGAACATCGTGAATACCTTCTACGGCCGCAACGGCTGGGAGGGCGTCGGCCAGGCCAAGGCCGTGATCTTCACCATTCTGGTGGCGATCCTGGCGCTGGCCCAGAACCGCCTGACCCGCACAAAGGAGGTGCAGCAGTAATGAACGACAAGCCGAAACATGGATGGATCTACACCCTGGTTTTTTCCATCGTGAGCATTGTGTACATCTCGCCCATCCTGATGATCTTCATGAACAGCTTCAAGAAAAAGGCCTACATCAACCGGATGCCCTTCTCACTGCCGGATGAAAAGACCTTTGTGGGGCTGGAAAACTACGTGGAGGGCCTGCGCAAGACCGGCTTCTTCAGCGCCTTTGGCTACAGCCTGTTCATCACGGTGGCCAGCGTGGCGGTGATCCTGCTGTGCACCTCCATGTGCGCCTGGTACATCAGCCGGGTCCACACCTGGTACACCAAGGCCATCTACATGCTCTGCCTCATCTCCATGGTTGTCCCCTTCCAGATGGTCATGTATCCTCTGTCCAAGATCAGCGACTCCATGCGGCTGGGCAACCCGGTCGGCATCATCCTGATCTATCTGGGCTTCGGCGCGGGCCTTGCGGTGTTCATGTTCACCGGCTTCATGCGCAGTGTGCCCATTGAGGTGGAGGAGGCCGCCATGATCGACGGCTGCAACCCCCTGCAGACCTTCTTCCGCGTGGTGCTGGCCATGCTCAAGCCCACTCTGGTGAGCGTGGGCATTCTGGAGACCATGTGGATCTGGAACGACTACCTGCTGCCCAGTCTGGTGCTGGACCTGCGCAAGTACAAAACCATTCCCATCGCCATTCAGTACCTGAAGGGCGGCTACGGCTCGGTGGACTGGGGCGCCATGATGGCCATGCTGGTGCTGGCCATCGTGCCCATCATCCTGTTCTACCTGGCCTGCCAGAAGCACATCATCAAGGGTGTGGCAGCCGGTGCGGTAAAGGGCTGACACAGCGAAAGGAGCGATCGTGTTGAAGCGTGCAAGCGGTATCCTGCTGCCGGTTTCCAGCCTGCCGGGCCCCTGGGGCATCGGTACGCTGGGCGAAGAGGCCCGGCGGTTTGTGGATTTTCTTGCCGCCGCGGGCCAGACCTACTGGCAGATCCTGCCGGTGGGGCCCACCGGCTACGGCGACAGCCCCTACCAGAGCTTTTCCGCCTTTGCGGCAAATCCCTATTTCATCGACCCGGGTATTCTGATCCGGCAGGGCCTGCTCACCGAAGAGGAGGCCGAGGCGGACTGGGGCGAAGACCCGGCCCGGGTGGACTACGGCGCACTGTATGCCAGCCGCCACACTCTGCTGCAAAAGGCGGCGGACCGG
Organism: Allofournierella sp. CML151; assembly: GCF_027853465.1. Taxonomy (NCBI): domain Bacteria; kingdom Bacillati; phylum Bacillota; class Clostridia; order Eubacteriales; family Oscillospiraceae; genus Allofournierella; species Allofournierella sp. CML151. Next base: position 50,312 of record NZ_JAPNNW010000013.1, read on the forward strand.
CTGCCGGACGGTGACAGCGGCTTTTCCGCCTGGCAGAAGGAGCAAAGCGCCTGGCTGGAGGACTACGCCCTCTTCATGGCGCTGAAGGAGGAGAACGACCAGCAGAGCTGGTACCACTGGCCGGACGAGGTGCGGCTGCGCCGCCCCGACGCGCTGGCAAAGGCCCGGCAGCGGCTGGCCGGCCGGGTGGACTACTGGAAAAAGGTCCAGTATCTGTTCTACCGCCAGTGGGCGGAACTTCTGGCCTATGCCCACCAAAAGGGCGTGCAGGTCATCGGCGACATTCCCATCTACGTCTCGCCGGACTCCTCGGACATCTGGGCCGATCCGGAACTGTTCCAGACCGACGAAGACCGGCGGCTCACCCGGGTGGCGGGCTGCCCGCCGGATGCCTTTGCCGCTGACGGCCAGTTCTGGGGCAATCCTCTGTATGACTGGCCCCGCCACAAAGCCACCGGATACGCCTGGTGGCTGCGGCGGCTGCGCCATGCGCTCACCATCTACGATGTGGTGCGCATCGACCACTTCCGGGGCTTCGAGAGCTATTATTCCATTCCGGCCAGGGACACCACCGCTCAGAACGGCAGCTGGCAGCCCGGTCCCGGCATGGATTTCATCAGCGCCATCCACGCCGCCATGCCCGGCGCGCGGATTATCGCTGAGGACCTGGGCTACCTGACCCCCCAGGTGAAGGAGCTGCTGGAGGGCAGCGGCTATCCGGGCATGAAGGTGCTGCAGTTCGCCTTCGACCGGCGGGAGGCCGGGGATTATCTGCCCCACAACTACCTGCACAACTCGGTGGTCTACACCGGTACCCACGACAATACCACCACCGCCGCCTGGGAAACCGAAGCCCATCCGGAGGACGTGGCAAGGGCCCGGGCCTATCTGCACACGGCGGACGAGCCGCTGGTGGAAAGCTTCATCCGGGCGGCGCTGGCCAGCGTGAGCAACACCGCCATCGTGCCCATGCAGGACTGGCTGGGCCTGGGCGGCGAGGCGCGGATGAATGTGCCCAGCCGCCCCTGGGGCAACTGGCAGTGGCGGGTGGAGCAAAGCGCCCTCACCCCGCAGCTGGCCGGGCGCATTGCGGCCCTCACCGAGCTGTATGGCCGGTAAACTGGAAAAACATCCAATATCCTTCCAAACGCCTTCCCGAAAGGGAGGGCGTTTTTGTTAGGTTTGGGCAAAGAATGGGGCGGCGCGCTTTTTCTTTTGGGCCAATTATGGTACAATAAGCGATAACGACGCAGCCCGGCGGGCTGCCTGAAACTGCAAGGAGAACTGTTATGCGCACCATTGTCTGGTTTATTTATTTCTGGTTGTATCTGCTCTTCAAACTGCCCCTTCTGCGCCGGGGTCTGAAGGCCCTGGAGGCGGGCGACTGGGCCACCGCCGACGCACTGGCCGACCGCTGGGTGCCCGACTGGGCAGGCAAGCTGCTGCGGCTGGCCGGAGTCACCGTGACCGTGACCGGTAAGGAGAACATTCCTGAGGACCGGCCCTGTGTGTTCGTGGGCAACCACCGCAGCTACTACGACATTCCCCTGGTACTCACTCAGCTGGATAAACCCCATGCGCTGGTTTCGAAAAAGGAAGTGGGCAAGATTCCTCTGGTGCGGGGCTGGATGCGCCTTCTGCACTGCGTCTTCCTGGACCGGGAGGACCCCCGCAAGGCCATGGAAGCGCTGAATGAGGCCATCGCCAATGTGAAGAAGGGCTACTCCGTGATCATCTTCCCGGAGGGAACCCGCAACAAGGGCGAGGAGGGCAGCCTGCTGGAATTCAAGGGCGGCGCCTTCCGCATTGCCACCAAGACCGGCGCCCCGCTGGTGCCCCTGGCTATTCACAACAGCCGGGATATCATGGAAAACAACGGCGGCTGGATGAAGCCCGCTCATGTGACCATCCAGATTCTGCCCCCCATCGAGACCGGAGCAATGAGCCGGGAGCAGCTGAAGGAGCTGCCCCAGCAGACCGCCGCCCTGATCGGTGCGGCCCTGAACGAAAAAAAGGAGACGTAAGGCCATGGCAAGCGCACGTTATACTCTGAACATCGATCCGGAAGATCTGAAGCCGGACGAACCCATTGAATATACCAAAAAGCAGAAGATGGCCAACTGGTGGCACTACAACTGGAAGATTGTGGCGGTAATCGTTGTGCTGGTGGCGATTGCGGGCCACTATATCTGGAAGGCTGTCACCACCGTGCACCCGGACGAGCAGATCGCACTGGTCAGCGCGCAGCCGCTGCCCTCTGAGCTGCAGACGGCGCTGGAGCAGGCGCTGGGCGGCGTGATGGCGGATTCCAACGGCGACGGCCAGGTGCTGGCTCAGATCCGTGCCTATCAGGTGAGCCTGGAGCAGCCGGATACCAGCGACAGCGCCGCCCAGGATGTGGGCGAGGCCATGACCGAGATGACCAACGGTTACATGCAGATGGCCCAGTCCACGGTGCTCACCGCGGATCTTTCCTCCGGCGATGCCTACATCTTCCTGCTGGATGAGCCGGAGGCCTTCCAGAATTCCTACGGCGTGCTGGCCCGGGAGGACGGCAGCATGCCCGATGAGACAAATCCGCTGGACGGCGTGGAGTGGTACAACTGGAGCGATTGCCCGGTGCTGGCGTCGCTGGATCTGGGGGAATACACCACCATGGCAGGCGAGGTCGTGACCGGCCAGGAATACATGAGCCGCTTTGTGGTGGGCCACCGGAGCAATGTCGGGGATGAGGAAGGCAAACTGGATGCCTCCGATGCCCTGTTTGATACCCTCACCGCCGGAGCCACTGCCCGATGAAGGGGCTGTGGGCCCGGCTGACCGGCTGGCTGCCGGGCAGCAAAAAGGCCGCTCCCCCGCCCCGGCCTCCGCTGGAAAACCCCTACCGGCGGTTTTACACCAGCGAGCGCAGCTTTGAAGAGCTGGCCCGCCAGGCCCGGGAGCGGCAGAAGGAACCGCCCAAGCGCTGAAACGGCAGCGAAAAAAGCCGAACCCGACCGAAAAAAGTGCCCGGGGCGGTTGTGCCGGGGCCCGGTCTATGGTATACTTTATCACATTAATGTGACAGGAGGGCGTTGCATGGAACCGGAACAGAGCGTCACACAATCTGTTGAGGAGCTGGATCGTCAGCTGGCCCGGCTGTTCTGCCGCCGGATGGAGCTGGCGGCCCTCAAAGCCCGGGAGCAGGGCGAGGCACAGCCGGTCTTTGCCAGCGGCACACCGGACCCGGAATTGATCACCGAGGCGGCCAGCGAGGACCCGGCGCTGGAGAAGTATTACCGGGCCTTCTGGCAGACCGGGTATCAGCTGGCCGCGCAATATCAGATGGAGGTGCTGGGCCGCAGCCTGGTGGCCTACCAGGGCGTGGAGGGTGCGTTCTCCCACATCGCGCTGCGGAAGCTGTTCCCTCAGGCGGGGGCAAAAAGCTACCCCACCTGGGCGGCGGTGTTTGACGCTGTGCAAAGCGGTGAGGCGGCCTATGGTGTGCTGCCCTTTGAAAACAGCAACGCGGGAGATGTGTCCGCCGTGCTGGACCTCTGCTTTGCCTACCCGGAGCTGCACGTGTGCAAGGTCTACGACCTGCCGGTGCGCCAGAACCTGCTGGCACTGCCCGGGGCGAAGCTGGCGGACATCCGCCGGGTGGTCAGCCATCCCCAGGCCATTGCCCAGAGCGCCCGTTTTTTGAACAGCCTAGGGCTTGCCTCCTCCGAGTGCCTAAACACCGCGGTGGCGGCCAAGCAGGTGGCCGAGAGCGGCGATCTGACTCTGGCGGCCATCGCCAGCGCCGAGACTGCCGAGCTTTACGGTCTGCAGGTGCTGGCGGCGGGCATCAACTCGGACGGCGACAATACCACCCGGTTCATCGTCATTACCCGGGAAAAACCCACCGGCGGCGACCGGTTCAGCCTGCTGTTCACGGTGGATCATAAGGCCGGGCAGCTGGCCCGGGTGATCCAGGCCATCGGCGCGGCCGGGTTCAATATGGAATGCATCAAAAGCCGGCCAATGCCCGGCGTACCCTTTGAATACTATTTTTACGTGGAACTGGAAGGCCAGCCCGGCGAGCAGGCGAGCAAGACCCTGCTGGAGGCGCTGGGGCAGATTTGCAACACACTGCGGGTATTGGGGGTCTACACAAAATGAGCAACGAGCAGACAAGGAGTACCAACGGAATGAAACTGACCATGCGGCTGGGCGAGCGCAGCTACGACATCATCCTGAAGCGCGGCGCGCTGCACAACCTGGGCCTTCTGGCCAATCTGAACCGGAGGGTGCTCATCGTGACCGACAGCGGCGTGCCCGCCGAATACGCCGAAATTGTACGCGCCCAGTGCCGGGAGGGCCACATTGAAACCGTGCCCCAGGGCGAGGGCAGCAAGTGCCTGAAAGTATATGAAAAACTGCTGTGCCGGATGTTGGAACTGGGCTTTGACCGGGGCGACCTGGTGGTGGCCGTGGGCGGCGGCGTTGTGGGTGATCTGGCGGGCTTTGTGGCCGCCACCTATATGCGCGGCGTGGACTTCATCAACTGCCCCACCACCACCCTCTCCCAGATCGACTCCTCCATCGGCGGCAAGGTGGCCGTGGACCTGGGCGCAGCGAAAAACATTGTGGGCGCCTTCTGGCAGCCCCGTCTGGTGGTGGTGGACCCGGATACCCTGTCCACCCTGCCCCGCCGCCACTTCGTCAACGGCCTGGCCGAGGCGGTGAAGATGAGCCTGACCAGCGACGCCGAGCTGTTTGAGATGTTTGAAAAGCTGGATGTGGACGCGGAGATCGAGACCATCATCTATCGCAGTCTGCTCATCAAAAAGCAGGTGGTGGAAAAGGACGAGACCGAAAAGGGCATGCGGGCCATCCTGAACCTGGGCCACACCCTGGGCCACGGCATCGAGGCAGTGAAGGGCATCACCGGCCGCCGGACCAATGGCCTGTACCATGGCGAGTGTGTGGCGCTGGGCCTGCTGCCCATGATTGAGGACCGCCAGCTGGCCAAGCGGGTGCGGGCGGTTTACCGCAAGCTGGGCCTGCCCGCCCGGGTTGCTTACAACAAGGAAAAGGTGTGGGCCTACATGCTCCACGACAAAAAATTCCGCGACGGGCGCATCACGGTGGTGAAGGTGCCCGGCCTGGGCTGCTGGCGGCTGGACAAGCTGGACGCGGACGGGCTGAACGCGATCCTGATGGGGAAGTGATTGGGTGAAAAACACATACGGCAGCGCACTGGCGCTGACCATCTTCGGCGAGAGCCACGGCGCGGCCATCGGCGCGGTGCTGGACGGCCTGGCCGCGGGCATACCGGTGGATGAGGAATTCATCGCCGCCCAGATGGAAAAACGGCGGGCGAAAAAGGGCGGCCTGTCCACCAGCCGCATCGAGGCGGACAAGGTGCGATTTTTAAGCGGTGTGTACAACGGCCGCACCACCGGCACCGCCATCACCATGGTGATCGAGAACACCAACACCCGCTCGGGTGATTACGCCAAGACCCTGGGCCTGTGCCGCCCGGGCCATGCGGACTACACCGCCCATGTGAAATACGGCGGCTTTGAGGACTTCCGGGGCGGCGGGCATTTTTCCGGCCGCATCACCGCAGCACTGTGCGCAGCGGGTGCACTGTGCCAGAGCATGCTGCTGGCCAAGGGCATCCGGGTGGCCACCCACGCGGCGCGCATCGCGGGCGTGGAGGATGAGGCCTTTGCTCTGGAGGAAGAGAAGCTGAACGCCCAGCTGAAGGCTCTGGACGCCTGCACCGGTTTGCCGGTGCTGAGCGAGGCCGCGGGCGAAGCCATGCAGCAGGCCATGCGGGCTGCTGCCTCCGAGGGCGACAGCGTGGGCGGTGTGCTGGAAACGGCGGTCACCGGCCTGCCCGCGGGCGCGGGTGAACCCTTCTTCGACAGTGTGGAAAGCCAGCTGGCTCACCTGCTGTTCAGCATTCCCGCGGTGAAGGGCGTGGAGTTCGGCGCAGGCTTTGCCATGGCCGGGCTGCGGGGCAGCCAGGCCAACGACCCGATGACCGTAAAGGACGGCCGGGTTATTACCACGACCAACAACAACGGCGGCATCAACGGCGGCATCACCAACGGCATGCCCCTGGTGGTGCGCACCGCCGTCAAACCAACCCCCAGCATCTACAAGCCCCAGCAGACGGTGGACATGAGCACCCTGCAGCCTGCCGAGCTGCAGATTCAGGGCCGCCACGACCCCTGCATCGCCCACCGGGCTGCCATTGTGCAGACGGCGGCGGTGGCCTTCGGGCTGGCGGACCTGCTCACCCAGCGCTGGGGTCCGCTGTGGCAGGCAGAGGAGGAAGCACCATGGAATACGGACTGATCGGCGCAAAGCTGGGCCACAGCTACTCCAAGGCCATCCACGAGGCGCTGTGCGGTTATCGCTATGAGCTGTGCAGCCTGCCCACCGAGCAGCAGGCCCGGGACTTTTTGCAGAAAAAGGCCTTCAAGGCCATCAATGTGACCATCCCTTATAAGCAGCTGGTCATCCCCTACTGCGCATGGCTGGAGCCCCGGGCCAAGGCCATCGGCGCGGTGAATACGGTGGTGAACCGGGACGGCATCCTCCACGGCTACAACACCGACTACGACGGCTTTTTGTATCTGGCCAACCAGCACGGGGTGGATTTTAAGGGCAAAAGCGTGCTGATTCTGGGCACCGGCGGCACCAGCCGCACCGTGCATGCGGTGGCCAGGGACCAGGGTGCGGCGGAGATTCTGTTTGCCAGCCGTACCGGCAGGGACGGCGCGCTCACCTATGAGCAGGCCCAGGCCCAGAGCCAGGTGCAGATTCTGATCAACACCAGCCCGGCGGGCATGTACCCGAATGCGGGCGAGTGCCACATCCAGCCTGCGGGCCTGCCCCGGCTGGAGGCGGTGCTGGACGTGGTCTATAACCCCTTTAAAACCGAGCTGATTCTGCGGGCCGAGGAGGCAGGCATCCCCTGCGCCAGCGGCCTGGAGATGCTGGTGGCCCAGGCGCTGTACGCGGCCCGGCAGTTCACCGGGCGGCGCATCTCCTCGTCCAAGATTCAGCCCATCGTGCGCCGCATCCGGGCCCAGAGGCTGAACATCTGTCTGGTGGGCATGCCCAGCTGCGGCAAGACCACCATCGGCCGCCAGCTGGCCAAGGCTCTGAACCGGCCCTTTGTGGACCTGGACGCCGAGATCGAAAAGGCGGCGGGCAAAACCATCCCCCAGATCTTCGAGGAGCGGGGCGAGGAGGGCTTCCGCGCGCTGGAGACCGAGACCGCGGCCCGCTTCGGCATGGGCAGCGGCCAGATCATCAGCTGCGGCGGCGGCGTGGTCAAGCGGCCGGAAAACGTGCGGGCGCTGCACCAGAACGGTGTGATCGTGTTCATCGACCGGCCGGTGGAGCTGCTGAAGGTGGGCGGAAACCGCCCCCTCTCCACCAGTATGGAGGGACTGAAACAGATGGAGGCCGAGCGCCGGCCCCTTTATGAGGCGGCAGCGGACCTTTGCGTGAAAAACAGCGGCGAGCCCTTCAGCAGGGCAACGAAGGCCGCGCAGGAGGCGTTGTATGAAGCTTTTGGTATTGAACGGGCCGAATCTTAACCTGCTGGGCGTGCGGGAACCGGGCCTGTACGGCACGGTGGACTACCAGGGCCTGCTGGAGCTGATTCAGAAAAAATGCGACGAGCTGGGCGTGGAGGTGCGCTTTTACCAGTCCAACCACGAGGGAGACCTGGTGGACGCCATCCAGGAAGCACGCTTCGACTGCGACGGCATCGTCATCAACCCGGGAGCCTACACCCACACCAGCGTGGCCATTCTGGACGCGCTGAAGGCGGTGGCGCTGCCTGCGGCGGAGGTGCACATCACCGACGTGACCAAGCGGGAGCCCTTCCGCCAGATCAGCTACGCGGGCATGGCCTGCCAGGGGCATTTCATCGGCCAGGGCCTGCAGGGCTACCTGAACGCGGTGGATTTTCTCCTAGAGACCGTTCAGAAAAACAAGCAATAACCAGCCACAGGAAAATAAAACATAGGGAAAGGAAAAGAAACAGCGTATGATTATCTCCACCAAACGCGGCACTCCTCAGGAGGAGCTGCAGAAGATTATTTCCGAATTCGAGAGCCAGGGTCTGGAGGTCACTCTGATCCGCGGTACCGACTACAACGTGTTCGGCCTGGTGGGCGACACCACCAAGATCAACGAGAAGGTCGTTGCCGCCAACCCCTGGGTGGACAGCGTGACCCGTGTGTCCGCCCCTTACAAAAAGGCCAACCGCCTGTTCCACGAGGCCGACACCATCGTGGACGTGAACGGCATCAAGATCGGCGGCAACGAGCCGCTGGTCATCATCGGCGGCCCCTGCAGCGTGGAGGGCGACGAGTCCACCATGAAGATTGCCCAGGCTGTAAAGGCGGCGGGCGGCTGCATGCTGCGCGGCGGCGCCTACAAGCCCCGCACCTCCCCCTACGCCTTCCAGGGCCTGGGCACCGAGGGCATTCTGGCCATGGTGAAGGCCCGCGAGGCCACCGGCCTGCCCATCGTGAGCGAGCTGATGAGCGAGGATAAGATCGACGAGTTCGAGGAATACGTGGACGTGGTGCAGATCGGTGCCCGCAACATGCAGAACTTCCAGCTGCTGAAGGCAGTGGGCAAGATGAAAAAGCCGGTGCTGCTCAAGCGCGGCCTTGCCAACACCATCGAGGAGTGGATCATGAGCGCCGAGTACATCATGGCCGGCGGCAACGAGAACGTAATCTTCTGCGAGCGCGGCATCCGCACCTTCGAGAAGTACACCCGCAACACCCTGGATCTTTCTGTGGTGCCCATCATCAAGCAGAAGACCCATCTGCCCATCATCATCGACCCCAGCCACGCTACCGGCGACTGGCGTCTGGTGGAGAGCATGAGCCGGGCCGCCGTGGCCGCTGGTGCCGACGGCCTGATCATCGAGGTACACACCGACCCCGAGCATGCCTGGAGTGACGGCGCCCAGACCCTCAAGCCGGACAAGTTCCGCGAGACCATCGACCAGTGCCGTCAGATTGCCCAGGTGCTGGGCCGGGGCGTGCGTCAGCCCCTTGACTGAGCAGACCCAAAAGGAGGAACTCCCATGATCGCCCATATCCAAGCCCCGGCCGCCATCGGCGGCCGGATCACCGCGCCGCCCTCCAAGAGCATGGCCCACCGGGCGGTACTCTGCGCCGCGCTGGCCCGGGGAACCTCCCGGGTGGAGAACCTGGAATTCAGCCAGGACGTGGACGCCACCCTCACCGCCGCCGCCCGGCTGGGCGCGCAGGTGGAGCGGGGCGAAGGCTGGGCGCAGATCACCGGCAGCGGCAGCGTGGCCTGCCCGGACGGCCCGGTGGACTGCTGCGAGAGCGGCAGCACCCTGCGCTTTCTGATTCCGGTGTTCAGCCTGTGCGGCCGGCGGGTGGAATTTTCCGGCCGGGGACGGCTGCTGCAGCGGCCCATGGGTGTATACGAGAAGCTGTTCCGGGCCCAGGGCCTGGAATTTGACCAGAGCGAAGGGGGGCTTGCCATCCGCGGGCCCCTCGCCTCTGGCGACTACACCATTCCGGGAGATGTGTCCAGCCAGTTCATCAGCGGGCTGCTGTTTGCCCTGCCCCTGCTGCAGGGGGATAGCACCCTCACCATCACCCCGCCCTTTGAAAGCCGCAGCTATGTGGAGCTGACGCTGGCCGCCCTGCGGGACTTCGGCGTGCAGGTGGACTGGGCGGACGAGAGCCGCATGAAGCTGCTGATCCCCGGCGGCCAGTGCGGCCGCGGCCGGGACTACCGGGTGGAGGGCGACTACAGCCAGGCAGCTTTCTTCGCCGTGCTGGGCGCGGTGCTGGGCGGCATCACCATCGAGGACCTGCGCCCGGACTCTTTGCAGGGTGACGGGGCCATTCTGCCCATTCTGGAGCGCTGCGGCGCCCGTTTTGTACGGGATGGCAGCAGCGTGACCTTTGAAAAGGCTCCCCTTTCCGGCACGGTCATTGATCTGGCCGACTGCCCGGACCTGGGCCCCATCCTGATGACGATGGCCCTCTTCTGCGAAGGCGAGACCAGGATCATCAATGCCGGGCGGCTGCGCATCAAGGAAAGCGACCGCATTGCCGCCATGGAAGAGGAGTTGCGCAAATTCGGCGCGGATATTGAGAGCACCCAGGATACCGTGACCATCCGCCCGGCGGCGCTGCACGCCCCGGCGGAGCTGGACAGCCACAACGACCACCGGGTGGTGATGAGCCTTGCCATGGCGGGCCTCTGCACCGGGGTGCCGGTGACCATCCGGGACGCGGGCGCGGTGGCCAAGAGCTGGCCGGACTTTTTCCGGGTATTGGAGCGCGCGGGTGCGCAGATCGAGGTGCGGGATGAATAAGAACGACCGTTTTCTCATTGTGGGCCTGGGCCTGCTGGGCGGTAGCTATGCTCGGGGCTTGACCCGCGCGGGGTTCGGGGAGGTATACGCCATCGACACGAACCCCGAAGCCATCCGGTTTGCCCGGGATAAGGGCTACATTGCGGATGGCGCAACCGAAAATTTTGAAGAACTGGTGCGAATGGCGGACCGGGTGGTCTTCGCCCTCTACCCCACCGCGCTGGAAGGCTGGGTGGCCCGGTACGGTGCGCTGCTGCGCCCGGGCTGCATCTGCACCGACGTGTCCGGCGTGAAGGCGGGTCTCGTGGAAACGGTGCAGGCGGCTCTGCCCGAAGGGGTGGAGTTCATCGCCAGCCACCCTATGGCGGGCAAGGAGGTCAGCGGCGTGGAGAACGCCCATCTGGTGGATTTCTCCCCCGCCAATTTCCTGATTACCCCCACTGAGCGCAACACCCCTGAGGGGGTGGAGTTTGCCCGCCAGCTGGGCCGGGCCCTGGGCTTTGCCCACATTCGGGTGCTCAGCTGCGCCGAGCACGACCGGATGATCGGCTACGTGAGCCAGCTCACCCATGCCATTGCAGTGAGCCTGATGTGTGCGCCGGGGGCCGAGCGGTTCGCCGAGTACACCGGCGATTCCTTCCGGGATCTGACCCGCATCGCCCGCATCAACGAGACCATGTGGGCCGAGCTGTTTTTGTGGAACCGGGAAAACCTGATCGACGAGATCGACGGCTTTACCGCCCGGCTGCAGGCGTTAAAGGGCTATCTGCAGCAGGGCGACCGGGCTGCGCTGGAGGAGATGTTCCGCCAGTCCACCCGGGCGCGGGCCGCCTTTGACAAGAAGGAAAAGGAGGAGTGAGCCATGCCCCGCAGCGAAGGTCAGAAGGGCAAGCTGATATGGCTGCTGCGCATTCTTGCCCGCCACACCGATGAAGAACATTTGATCAATGTGCCCCGCATTCTGGAGCTGCTGGCCGCCGAGGGGGTGGCCGCTGAGCGCAAAAGCGTGTACGACGACATCGCCACCCTGCGGGCGCTGGGCTACGACATCGTGCAGCACCGGGGCCGGGGTGGCGGCTATTATCTGGCCAGCCGGCCCTTCCAGCTGCCCGAGCTCAAGCTGCTGGCCGACTCGGTACAGGCCTCCCGCTTCATCACCCGCAAAAAGAGCGACCAGCTGATCCGCGCACTGAGCCAGTTTGCCAGCCAGTGGGAGGCAAATGAGCTGCAGCGGCAGGTGTTCGCCTCCAGCCGGGTGAAGAGCATGAATGAGAGCATCTATTACAACGTGGATGCGCTGCACCGGGCCATCGCCTCGGACCGGCAGGTCCGCTTTGTGTACCAAGAGTGGAATCTGGACAAAAAGAAGGTGGCCCGCCGGGGCGGCGGCGCCTACCAGGTGAGCCCCTGGGCGCTGCTCTGGGAGGAGGAGAACTACTACCTGGTGGCCTTCGAAGAGGGCAAGGGCATGCGTCACTACCGGGTGGACAAGATGACCTCCATCGCCCTTCTGGACCAGCCCCGCCTGGGCCGGGAGGAGTTCGACCCTCAGAAGATGCGCGACTACGCAAAGCCCATGTTCGGCATGTTCGGCGGTCCGGTCAGCCGGGTGGAGCTGCGGTGCGAAAACAGCGTCATCGGCCCCATGCTGGACCGGTTTGGCACCGGCGTGACCATCCTGCCCCAGCCGGACGGCTGGTTTACCCTGTATGCGGACGTGGTGGTCAGCCCGCCCTTCTTCGGCTGGCTGTGCGGCTTCGGCGGCCGGGTGGAGCTGGTCTCCCCCGCGGCGGCCCGGGAGCAGCTGCGCCAGACGCTGGAGACCATTTCCAAAGCCTATCAACCAAAAGAAAACGTATAGCCCACGCTGTCAGCAGGACTCGGAAAACCGGGCCCTGTTTTTTGTGTAAAAAATTCCCTTTGAATGAAGAATATCCCGGTCACAACTCGTCTTTACGTTTGTAAAGAAAACGCCCGGCAACAAATTTTGAACGGTTTGCCCGCTGGCGACGAAAAAGGAAAAGGGCGGTGTTTGCCTGCCCGGCGTTTTGAAAATCGACGGTCTTGCACAGACCGTTCCAACCATGAAATGAAGAGGAGTCGATGAGGGATGAGCAGGATCATATCGTTTTTTGGCCGGCATAAAAAGGCGCTGATCGCGCTGGCGATTCTGGCTGCAGTGGGCGCGTTCGGCTGGACGCGGATGAATCAGGCGGCAGTGGCCGCGCAAAAAGCGGCGGAACAGCAGGTATAAACATTCACGCTGGAAAAGGGTGATCTGAGCCGGACTCTGAGCGTGAGCGGAAGCATCCAGTCCGCCCAGGTGACCGAGGTGGCTGCGGCCCAGACCTACCCGGTGGCCGAGGTGCTGGTGAGCGAGGGCGACGTGGTGGCCGAGGGCGATGTGATTGCCACGCTGGACACCACCGACCTGGACGCTCAGATCCAGGTTCAGCAGGAGGCGGTGGCCGCGGAGAAGCAGCAGAACGAGCTGAGCATCTCCCAGGCCCAGCGCCGTCTGGAGGATGCCCGCAACCAGAAGGCCATCGACGAGGGCGTTACCGCCGATTGGGAGCAGACCGAAAAGGACGCCAAGCTCCGGCAGGACAGCCTGGCCATTGAGGATGCCCAGGACGTACTGGTGAATGCGGTGGCAGCGGCAGATGCCCCCAGCGCGGCGGCTCAGCAGCTGAAGACCCTGCAGAGCGCCAAGGCGCAGTGCACCATTACCGCACCCTGCTCCGGCACCGTCACCCAGGTGAAGGCCGTGGTGGGCGGCGCAGCGGGCGCCATTGCCACCATCGAGAACCAGAGCGCTCTGGAGGCGCTGCTCAGCGTGCGGGAATACGACATCAACCAGCTGGCGGTGGGTCAGAGCGTGACCCTCACCTCCGGCGCGAAGGACGTGTTCCACGGCTCCATCACCTGGATTGCCCCCAAGGCCACCGTGAACGAGAACGGCGAGGCCAGCTATGCGGTGAAGGTTTCGGTGGACGACGCCACCGAGGCGCTGCGTCTGGGCATGACCGCCAAGGCCAAGGTGCTGCTGGAGGAAAAGAAGGGCGTGTTCAGCGTACCGCTGGATGCGGTGGGTACCGATGAAAACGGCGAGGCGGTGGTCTACCGCAAGGATACCGATGCGGAAGGCAACGTGACCTTCACGCCGATCCCGGTGACCACCGGCATGGAGACCGAGCTGTCCGTTGAGGTGAGCGGCGAGGGCCTGACCGAGGGCATGGAGCTGCGCAGCCTGGCCGATCCGGAGGCGATGGCATGAGCGGGGAGAAGAAGCCCATCATCCAGCTGAGGGATATTGTAAAGACCTTTTACATCGGCCAGCCCAATGAGCTGGAAATCCTGCACGGCATTGATCTGGATGTGTACGAGGGCGAGTTCGTGGCCATTGTGGGCGAGTCCGGCAGCGGCAAGTCCACCTTGATGAACATCGTGGGTGCGCTGGATAAGCCCACCCAGGGCAGCTACTGGCTGGACGGCATCGACATGACCGCCGCGAAGGACAGCGAGCTTTCCGCCCTGCGCTGCCGCAAGATCGGCTTTGTGTTCCAGACCTTCAACCTGATCGGCCGTACCAGTGCGTTGAAAAATGTGGAGCTGCCCATGCTGTACAATGGCATCGGCGCGGCAAAGCGCACCGCCCGGGCCAAGGAACTGCTGGAGCTGGTGGGCATGGAAAAGCGGATGAATCACCAGCCCAACGAGCTTTCCGGCGGTCAGAAGCAGCGGGTGGCCATTGCCCGGGCAATGGCAAACGACCCGGCGGTGCTGCTGGCGGACGAGCCCACCGGCGCGCTGGACTCCGCCACCGGCCGGGTGGTGATGGACCTGTTCCACAAGCTGCACAAGGAGCAGGGCAAGACCGTCCTGCTCATCACCCATTCCCGGGAGCTGGCCGCCGAGTGTGAGCGGATTATCACCATCCGGGACGGACGCATCACCGGCGAAGTGAAGGGGGGCGTGGCACAGTGATCTGGGAAAACATCAAGCTGGCCCTGGGCGGGCTGCGCAGCAACAAGATGCGGGCGCTGCTCACTATGTTGGGCATTATCATCGGCATCGGCTCGGTGATCGCCATCGTCACCGTGGGCAACTCGCTCACCAGTACGGTGAGCGAAAGCCTGGTGGCCATGGGCGGCAATAATCTGCAGCTGAGTGTGGACCCCCGGCCGGACGAAAACGGCGACTACCCGAACAGCTACAGCTATCAGGAAAGCGACCTGCTCAACGACGAGATGCTGCAGGCCTACGAGGAACGGTTTGCCCAGCAGATCAAGGCGGTGGTGCTTACCGAGAGTGGCGGCGCGGGCAAGATTCAGCAGGGCGCGAACACCGCAAAGGTGAGCATTACCGGCGTGAACCAGGGCTATTTCGATGCGGACAAGTACGAGCTGGTGGCGGGCCGGGCCCTGAATGAAAAGGATCAGGAGGGCGTGCGCCAGGTGGCACTGGTGAGCGACGTGCTGGTGGATAACCTGTTCGGGGGCGACGATCAGGCGGCCCTGGGGCAGACCATCGAGGTAACGGAATCCGGCGGCGCGGTGCATGAGTTTGCCATCGTGGGCGTGTACGCCTACCAGACCATGAGCCCACTGCTGGGCGGCAGCGCTACCGTGAACAAAAACACCACCACCGACCTGTATCTGCCCCTTACCACTCTGCACGAGATGAACGGCATCGCCGAGGGCAGTTATTTCTGGTGCGAGGTGGTGCCCGCCGCCGGAGTGGATGCGGACGCCTTTCAGCGGCGCAGTGAGCAGTTCTTCGAAGAGAGCTATTACAAAAACAACGAGCAGTTTCTGGTCACCGTGTACAACCTGCAGAACGAGATGAGCTCCATCACCAGTGTACTGGATACCATCTCTCTGGCCATTGGGGTGATTGCGGGCATCAGCCTGCTGGTGGGCGGTATTGGCGTGATGAACATCATGCTGGTGAGCATCACCGAGCGCACCCGGGAAATCGGCGTGCGCAAGGCGCTGGGCGCCACCAACGGGGCCATCCGCACCCAGTTTATTGTGGAGTCGGTGGTCATCTGCCTGGTGGGCGGTGCATTGGGCATTCTGGTGGGCTTCGGTCTGGGCAGTCTGGGGGCTTCCCTCATCGGAGCACCCGCCCGGGTGGACCTGGGCACCGTGCTGGTGGCAGTGGGCTTCTCCATGGCCATTGGTGTGTTCTTCGGCTATTATCCGGCCAACAAGGCCGCCAAGCTGGACCCCATCGAGGCTCTGCGCTACGAATAAACAGACCAAAACACCCGGACGGCATCCGGGTGTTTTTTGTATGCAAACGTGCTATAATCAGAAAAAAGCAGGGCCGTACCGGCCCGCTGCAAAAGGAGGCATCCCCATGAATCCCACCCAACAAGGCATTCAGGACCGCAAGAGCGTGCGTGTCTTTCTGGATCAGCCCGTTACCCCGGCAATGAAGGAGCAGCTGCTGGAGGCAGCGTTCCAGGCCCCCACCGCAGGCTGCCAGCAGCTGTATACCATTCTGGATATCACGGACCCGGAGCGCAAGGCCCGGCTGGCCGACCTGTGCGACCATCAGCCCTTCATCGCCACCGCCCCGGTGGTGCTGGTTTTCCTGGCGGACTGTGCCCGCTGGCCCCAGGTGTATCAGGAGGCGGGCTGTGAGCCCCGGCCTGCCGGCGCGGGCGATCTTTTCCTGGCGGTGGCGGATGCCTGCATTGCCGCTCAGAACGTGGTGGTGGCCGCCCAAAGCCTGGGACTGGGCAGCTGCTACATCGGCGACATTCTGGAAAACTGCGAGCAGGTGCGTCAGGAGCTTGCTCTGCCCGCTCAGGTGGTCCCGGCGGCCATGCTGGTGATCGGCTGGCCCACCCGCCAACAGCAGCAGCGCAAAAAGCCTGCCCGCTTCGCCCGCAATTACATTGTGGCGGAAAACCAGTACCCGACCTTCACCGGCGAGCAGCACCGGCAGGCGCTGGAGGACCGGGCCGCCCGGGGCGGCAATGAGACCTTTGATTTTGATCAGTGGGTCAAGGCCTTTGAGCAGCGCAAATATGGCAGCGATTTCTCCCGGGAGATGAGCCGCAGCGCCGCGGAATACCTGAAGGACTTTTTGAAATAAACGGCAAAATGCCCGGATTCGATAACTAATCGAATCCGGGCATTTTTGTTTGCTTTTATAAAGAAAAGGATTATTTGTTTTGCGGAGGCTTATTTCGGGGCGGCGCCACCCGAATCGCTCTGCGCCTGCGGCGCACTGCTGCCCGGCGGGCAAACAGACGAACCAGGAATACCAGCACGATCAGCAGAACGCACACCAGCGCGGCCAGCAGCGGCAGCCAGGGGCGAAGCAGGTCTACTGCATACAGCCGGAAGCTGCGCTCGTAATCCTGCAGAGCGACCAGCTCGGTGGAGCCGACGGTCTCACCGTTCACCTGTACGGTCAGCCGACCAAGTACCTGCCCGGCCTGTACCGGAGCATCCAGGGAATCGACAACGGTCTCGATCTGAATCTCCGGCGCGTTGGCACCGGTTCCAGCCAGTACCACCAGCGGGTCTTTGGCATACAGGCCCACGGTGTCGCTTTCCGCGCACCAGCGCAGCGGAAGCTGGGCTTCCGGGGTCTCGGTGTTCACTGCAGCGGTGGGAGCAAGGGACTCCAGTGCCCAGTCATACAGATTGGCCGCGGTGTGGAAGGCGTAGTTTACGCCGTCCTCCGCCAGGCCGTCCTGCGCGCCCATCACCACCAGCAGCCAGCTGGCCCCGCCCTGCTGCGCGGCGGATACATAGCATCGGCCCGCCTCGTCGGTAAAGCCGGTCTTCATGCCCCGGATGTAGTTTCGGTACAAAGGGGAGTCCGGATTTTGCATCACCACGGTGCTGTGAATCTGGTAGCTTTTTCCCTCCGGCGCACCGGCGTCCGCCTGGGTGTGCAGCTCGGTCAGGGGCATCCAGTAATCGGTGGAGCACATGATCTCCATCAATGTCTCGTTCTCCATGCAGGCGCGGGCGATTCGAAACATATCCTGCGCGGTGCTGTAGTTGCCCTGAGCGATGCCGTCCAGACCGTGGGGGCAGCTGAAATGGGTGCTGGTGCAGCCCAGCTCGGCAGCCCTTTGATTCATCTGTTCCAGAAACGCGGCCTCATCCCCGCCGCCCAGATACCAGGCGATGGCGCTGGCCGCATCGTTGCCGCTGGGCAGAAGACAGCCGTAGAGCAGGTCCTCCAGCGTTACCGTTTCACCGCAGAGCAGGCCTGCTGTGGTGCCGTAGTTGGCCCGTATTTCATTGAACTCCGGCTGCAGCCCGGCGGGAATGGTGAAGGCCGTGTCCAGAGGCTGACCGCTCTCCACCAGAAGCAGCGCGGTCATCAGCTTGGTCAGGCTGGCGGGAGCCCGCTGCTCCTCTTCGTTTTTTGCATAGACCAGGGTCTCGGTGTCCAGCTGATAGAGATACACAGCCTGAGCCATGTCCGCTGCGCCCTGGGGCGGTTCCCACTGGGCGGCGGCAGGCATGGCCAGTCCGATGGCCAGCGCCAGCAGCATCACCGCGCACAAAAGTCTGGTTTTCAACCATCTTCCTCCCTTACTGTGGAATTCTTACCAGCGATTATTATACCGGCTTTAGGCCTGCGCACGCAAATGTTTTTGAAAAAGATCGGGTCAGGAAGCGGAAACCGGCCGCAGCAGCCCCCAAAGGCCGTTCTGTTTGGCCCAGACCAGACCGTCCGGGGCCGGGGCCAGCGCCTGATAGCTTCCGAAGCCGATGAGCTTTTTGCCCTCGCTGCTCAGCAGGGCGTATTCTCCGCCCTTGCGCACTACCACGCCTGCCTCCAGGCAGGGGGCGGGCCAGATTCGCTGCCAGACCGCGCTGTCGTTGCCCTGCGCATCCCGGTCGGTGGTCTGCCCCCAGACACCGTCGTATTTGCAGGGAATCACCAGCTCACCCTGACGGTTCAGATAACCCCATTTGCCTTTTTTCTCCACCGCGATCAGACCACCGCTGCCGGGGCGGGCCTGTTCATAAACAAAATCCGTGAGCAGCGTACCGTCAGCCGTGGCGACGGCATAAAGGCTTTTTGGCTCGGCCTTCATCACCTGTGCGCCCTCCAGTTGGTTGTATTCCCAAATACCTTGCCGCACCGGGAGAAGCTCGCCGGTTTCGTCCGACTCCAGCACGGGGCTTTGTGCCCCGCTTTCGTTCCAGCTGTGGCGGCGCACCTGGCCGGACTCCTCATCCCACACATACTCCACGCCCAGGCCTCCATGGCCCGGCTCGGTCTGGAGGTCAGGGTCATAGACTGCCAGCTGCCGGTCCAGCTCCGGGTCAGAGAGCAGCGCGCCGTCCGGACCGGTGGCCAGCAGATGTCCGTCCGGGCACAGAGCGGGCGGCTGAGAAAACTGCGGTTCCACCACCCACTCGCCGCTGCGCCCGTCCACAAGACCCCACAGCTCACCCTGCTGGGCGGTACAGAGGGCACGAAGCGCTTCATCCTCCGGCAGGCGGCCCTCCAGAATTCCTCCCCCGCTCACCGCCAGGGGCTCGATCTTGTCCGCCTGCAGCTGGGGCTCCACCACCCATTCGTAGCTGCTCTGCCCGGTGCTGCATCCGGCCAGCAGGGCCAGCAGCAGCCCGGCCGCGGCCATTCTGCAAATCGCTTTCATGCCGCTTCCTCCTTTGTATTCCGTAAGAAAAACAAAACGGGCCCGGAAATCCGGGCCCGCTGGCTCAATTGAATCGATTCTGCGCCTCGCTCAGCTTGCCCGCCAGAATCAGCCGCACTGCGGCTTCCACGTCGTTTAACCGGCTCTCGAAGGCCTTGCGGTCCTCGCCGCCCAGCTTGCCCAGCACCCAGTTGGCCAGGTCGTACTCCGGATTGGGCTTTTCGCCCACGCCCAGCCGCACCCGGGCAAAGCCGTCGGTGCCCAGGCAGGCAATGATGTCCTTCAGGCCGTTGTGGCCGCCCGCTGAACCGCTGGGACGGATGCGGATCTTGCCCGGCTTCTGGGTTACATCGTCACACAGGATGATCACATGCTCCGGCGGAATTTTGAAAAACTCTGCCGCGGCCTGCACACTGTGGCCGGAGAGGTTCATAAAGGTCTGGGGCTTGAGCAGCAGCACTTTGCCTTCGTTCAGTGCTGCCTGCCCGTACAGGCCCTCAAACTTGGCCTTGGTAACGCTCACACCCCACTCTTTGGCCAGATGGTCAATGGCGTCAAAGCCCACATTGTGACGGGTACCTTCGTATTTTTTGCCCGGATTGCCCAGGCCCGCCACCAGCCAGTCGGCCCCGGCGGTCTGCTTTTTGAAAAACATTCTTTGACCTCACAGGTCCGGCCTTAAATAAAACGCGTTCTAAATAAAGAGAAGAGGCCGGAAAATCTAAAAATTACACCAATTATAAGCATACCAATTTTTTTAAAATTTTCAAGTGCAGGAACCAATCTTACTATGCCCGCAAAGCGGCTTTTTACCGTTATTTGTCGAATTTTACAGTGATTTGACACAAAAAGTTTCCAAATTCTGAAAAAAGTTCTGGTATTTTTTTCTCGAATCTGTTATAATGTGTTCATCACAAACGGAATATCGGCATCGCCCGAGGCTCAGCCCCGCCCGGTGCTACCATTGGAGGTTGAAGATTTTGAACAAGAAAAAATACCTTTATCTGTTCAGCGAGGGTAACCGCGACATGCGCGACATCCTCGGCGGCAAAGGCGCCAACCTGGCCGAAATGACCAACGCTGGTATGCCTGTTCCCCAGGGCTTCACCATTTCCACCGAAGCCTGCACCCAGTACTACAAAGACGGCCGTCAGATCAACCATGAGATCATGGCCGACATCTATGAATACATCGGCAAGATGGAAGACATCACCGGCAAGAAGTTCGGCAACGTTGCCAACCCCCTGCTGGTTTCCGTCCGTTCCGGTGCCCGCGCTTCCATGCCCGGCATGATGGATACCATCCTGAACCTGGGCCTGAACGACGAAGTGGTCGAGGGCCTGGCCGCCAAGACCGGCAACCCCCGCTTCGCTTACGACAGCTACCGCCGTTTCGTTCAGATGTTCAGCGACGTGGTTATGGAGCTGCCCAAGTCTGAGTTCGAGGAAATCATCGACCAGATGAAGGCCGAGAAGGGTGTCAAGATGGACACCGAGCTGGACGAGAACGATATGAAGGCTCTGGTTTTCAAGTTCAAGAGCCTGTACAAGAGCCACATGGGCACCGACTTCCCCACCGATCCCCGCGTTCAGCTGATCGAGGCAGTCAAGGCCGTGTTCCGCAGCTGGGATAACCCCCGCGCCAACGTATACCGCCGCATGAACGAGATCCCCTACGAGTGGGGCACCGCCGTTAACGTGCAGGCCATGGTATTCGGCAACACCGGCCCCAACAGCGGCACCGGCGTGGCCTTCACCCGTAACCCCGCCACCGGCGAAAAGGCTCTGTTCGGCGAGTACCTGATCAATGCTCAGGGCGAGGACGTTGTGGCCGGTATCCGTACGCCTTCTCCCATCGCGCACCTGCAGGAGCAGATGCCCGAGGTTTATGCCCAGTTCGTGGACATCGCTACCCGTCTGGAGAATCACTACAAGGATATGCAGGATATGGAGTTCACCATCGAGGATGGCAAGCTCTACATGCTGCAGACCCGTAACGGCAAGCGCACCGCTGCTGCCGCTCTGAAGATCGCCGTTGACCTGGTGGACGAGGGCATGATCGACGAGAACGAGGCCGTTCTGCGCGTTGATCCCAAGCAGCTGGACAGCCTGCTGCATCCCCAGTTCGACCCCGAGGCCCTGAAGAACGCCGAAGTGATCGGCAAGGGCTTGGCTGCCTCCCCCGGCGCTGCCTGCGGCCAGGTGGTATTCACCGCTGAGGACGCCAAGAACGCCGTTGAGAGCGGCGAGATGAAGAAGGTCATCCTGGTTCGCCTGGAGACCAGCCCCGAGGACATCGAGGGCATGGCCGTTGCACAGGGCATTCTGACCGTGCGCGGCGGTATGACCAGCCACGCTGCCGTTGTGGCCCGCGGTATGGGCACCTGCTGCGTATCTGGCTGCGGCGAGATCGTTGTGGAATACGACAAGCAGCAGTTCACTCTGGGCGGCGTGACCTACAAGCGCGGTGACTGGATCAGCCTGAACGGCTCCACCGGTAACATCTACGGCAAGGCTCTGCCCACCGTTGACGCTTCCATCAGCGGCGACTTCGGCCGCTTCATGAGCTGGGCCGACGCTGCCCGTCAGCTGAAGGTCTTCACCAACGCCGATAACCCCCGCGATGCCAAGCAGGCTGTAGAGTTCGGCGCCGAAGGCATCGGCCTGTGCCGTACCGAGCATATGTTCTTCGAGGCCGACCGCATCAAGGCTGTTCGCGAGATGATCGTGGCCGAGAACGTGGTGGACCGCAAGAAGGCTCTGGCTAAGATCATGCCCTATCAGCAGGGTGACTTCGAGGCCATGTACAAGGTTCTGGGCGAGCGTCCCATGACCATCCGTTATCTGGACCCGCCTCTGCACGAGTTCCTGCCCACCAAGGAAGAGGATATCGTGGAGCTGGCTGCGGATCTGGGCATCACCGTTGAGCATCTGCACAACGTGATCGACAGCCTGCATGAGTTCAACCCCATGATGGGCCATCGTGGCTGCCGTCTGGCCGTTTCCTACCCGGAGATCGCCGAGATGCAGACCACCGCAGTGATCAACGCTGCTATCAACGTAAGCCGTGAGACCGGTCTGAAGATCGTTCCTCACATCATGATCCCCCTGGTAGGCGAAGTCAAGGAGCTGAAGTTCGTTAAGGACGTGGTGGTTGCTACCGCCGATAAGCTGATCAAGGCTGCCGGTGTGGACATGAAGTATGAAGTGGGCACCATGATCGAGATTCCTCGTGCCGCTCTGACCGCGGACGAGATCGCCAAGGAAGCCGAGTTCTTCAGCTTCGGCACCAACGACCTGACCCAGATGACCTTCGGCTTCAGCCGTGACGATGCCGGTAAGTTCCTGAACTACTACTACGACAACAAGATCTATGAGAACGATCCGTTCGCTCATCTGGATCAGAACGGCGTAGGCAAGCTGGTTGAGATGGCTGTAACCCTGGGCCGCAAGACCCGTCCCGACCTGGGTCTGGGCATCTGCGGTGAGCACGGCGGCGATCCCACGAGCGTGGAGTTCTGCCACAAGGTTGGTCTGGACTACGTGTCCTGCTCTCCCTTCCGTGTACCCATCGCCCGTCTGGCCGCCGCTCAGGCAGCCATCAAGAACCCCCGGAAGTAATCCGATCGGGCTCATGCAGCTGACGCTGCACTTTGAGAACGCCCATGCGTTCCAGAAAGCGCGAAATTGCGTGGTAAAGCCCAGTCGATGGCATGACATCGACCTGGAAGTATACCTGTAATACGCCAATCCCCCTGCCGCTGGAAACAGCGCAGGGGGATTTTTTCTGCCTATTTTCCACAAGGCTTTGGGGCTCCGGCCCGTATTTTCAAAAATGTACCCACTTTGCGGTGTACATTTTCGGGCCCATTTCCCCCTTTGCAGCGCATCATTTTTGCAGATAAAGGAGCGTGTTACAGATGAACGAAACCACACAAAATACCCCCGATTCTCAGGTGGTGACCATGCTGGATGCCGGGGTGCTGGTGCCTTTTCAGAACCAGCCGTTCCGGGTAGCCACCGGCGAAGAAATGGACCAGCTGAAGGAAAGCATTCAGGAATACGGGGTGCTTTCTCCCCTGCTGGCCCGCCCGCTGCCGAACGGAAGCTATGAGATCGTGAGCGGCCATCGCCGCAAAGCTGCCTGCGAGGCGCTGGGCATCACCCGCCTGCCCGTGCTGGTGCGCCCGATGACCGACGATGAAGCGATCATCCTTCTGGTGGACAGCAACATTCAGCGGGAACATATTCTGCCCAGTGAAAAAGCCTTTGCGTACAAAATGAAGATGGAGGCGATCAAGCATCAGGGAAAGGCAACTTCGTGCCAACTTGGCACGAACACACGGTCAGATGGTAAATTGGCTGAACAAAGTAATGACAGTGCGCGTACAATTCAGCGTTATATCCGTCTGACCTATCTCATTCCCTCTATTCTTCAGATGGTGGACGAAGGCCGAATCGCCTTCAATCCGGCGGTGGAGATCTCCTATCTCACCGAGGAAGATCAGCAGCGTTTGAAAGATGAAATGGATGCCTGCCAGGCTACGCCTTCCCTCACCCAGTCCCGTACCCTCAAGCAGATGAGTCAGGCCGGAACTCTGACGCGGGAATACCTGCACCATCTGCTCACCGAAGAAAAGCCCAATCAGCGGCAGAAGTTCTTTCTGAATCAGGAGGACGTGAAGAAGTTCTTTCCGCCCAGCTACACACCGGAACAGATGCACAATACCATCCTGCTTCTGCTGCGTAACTGGCAGCACAAACGAGGCTACAACAAAAATCAACCCGAGCGATAACGGAGGTCTTACCATGCAATACACAAACGTCAACGGTTATCTGTTGCCCAATCTACTGTCCACCGATACGGTCCGCCCCATTGGCCGCTACGGTGAGATGCGCTGTCAGTTTCTGGAGAACCATCGCCCCGACCTGCTGGACCAGTTGCTGCTGGAGAATCGGCTCAATCAGCACCTGTCCCAGGTGGACGAAGAGGCCCGGCAGGCCGTGCAGGAATGTGTGGCCCGGATGGCTCGCCAGCAACAGGTGGACGAAGCCCTCAAGCGCGCAAATCCCATGGAGTGGGTGCGCCGGATGAACCTGATCCGGGACGCTGCGGAGCAGGCGATTCTGCCGGAATTTCTCTATCCGGAAGCTCTAGGATGACCGGACAGAAAAACGCCTGTCCACAGGGGGAACGAGCACTGGCTTTGTATAGCTTTTTGAAAGCCATACGCCGCCGCAGAGCCTCGCTCTGCACAGGGGGAAATCCCCCTGCAACCCCCGATCAACCCAACAACGCAACAACACAAAAGGATCGGGCCAGACCGCCCGGTCCTTTTTCATTAGCAAAGGAGAAAACACATGCTGAACCGAACCATCCAACTGAATATCCGCGTGACCCAGGAAGAAAAACAGCGGTTTGAGCAGGCCGCCAAAGCCTGCGGATTGTCTCTGTCTCGCTATGTGCGGATGCGGTTGAGCGGGCGAGTACCCCAGCCCACTCCGCCGCTGGAATACCAGCAGATTCTCGCCCGCCTCACCGAGCTTTACCAGCGGGAGAATACCCCACAGGTGCAGGCAGAACTGCTGAATACCCTGTTGGCCATCCAGGCCACTACCCTGCCCAGAAAGGAGACCTGACCTGTGGCTGTGACCAAAATCTGGCCGGTGAGGGGCCGTCTGGATTCCCTCATCCGCTACGCCGAAAACGAAGAGAAAACCCGAATGCCGGACCTGACGGGACTGGCTCCGGCAAAGGACGATCTGACCGAGGTGCTCCAGTACGCAGCCAACCATTCCAAAACAACACAGGATCGCCAGCTGTTTGTGAGCGGAGTGAACTGCCTGCCCGAGATCGCCCGCCAGCAGATGGAACTGACCAAACGGCAGTTTGGCGACACGGCAGGCATCGTCGCATTTCATGCCTACCAGAGCTTTCCGCCCGGAGAAGTCACCCCGGAAGAATGCCATGCCATTGGAGTGGAGCTGGCCCGCAGGCTCTGGGGTGACCGGTTTCAGGTGCTGGTTGCCACTCACCTGAATACCGATTGCTGCCATAACCATTTCGTGCTGAACTCCGTCTCCTTTGTGGACGGAAAACGGTACAACGATTGCCGGAAAACCTATCGGGCGCTGCAAAAGGCGTCGGATACGCTCTGCTGGGAGCATGGGCTTTCAGTGGTGGAAGACCCCTCCCGTCACCGCACACCCCGGAATCTCTTTCAGGCGGAAAAGGCGGGCGAACCCACCCGTTACAACGTGATGCGGCAGGACATCGACCGGGCAGTCCTTGAATGCAACCATTTCGAAGAGCTGCCCACCCGCCTGAGGAAAATGGGCTATGAGGTGAATTTCAGCCCGAACCGCAAATACGCCACCATCAAAATGCCCGGTGACGCACATGCCGTCCGCTTTAAAACCTTGGGTGAACGGTACTCGGAAGAGGCCCTCTTTGACCGCGTCTGCGAAAACACTGTGTATTCTTCTCTCTTTACGCGGCAGGAACGGTACCGCAGATGCTATCCCCCGGTTCATCCCCACGACCGGTGGAAACAGGAAGAGTTCAAAAAGGCCCTGCTCAAAACGCTGGGCATCTACCGCACCTATCTGTACTATTGCTACCTGCTGGGCAGATTGCCCGAGAAGATCCCCAACCATCGCCCGCCCCATCCGGCCATGCGGGAGGACCTGCGCCACTGGGAGCAGATCGAAGCCCAGCTGCATCTGCTGGAGCGATATTCGCTGCAAACCCGGGAGGAAGTGGAGCAATTCATCACCCAGAAAACCGAGGAGCTGCAAACTCTGGAGGCCCGGCGCACCCATTGTCGCAACCGGCTGCGCCGCTGTCACGATCCGGCGGAATGCACCGCCCTACATGCCGAGAAAGACCAGCTCACCGAAAAAATCTGTGCGGTACGCAAAGAGCTGCGTACCGCACAAAAAATCCCGCCCCGGGCAGACCGGATGCGGGAGAGAATTGAATTGTTGAACACCCAGGAGCAGCAACATGCCGCTTGCCGGGAAGAACGATAACCCAAAAAAGAAAGGATAAACGACTATGAACTACTACGGAATTCTGACCAACTACGAAGAGCGCATGGAAGCCAATCTGGAGCAGTACAGCCGCCCTGAGAAAGCCGGGACCTTCAATCTGCGCCTGGATTACCGCACCTGGGGCAAGCGGATGTGCCTGTTCTGTTATTTCACTGATGAGGACACCGGCGAGAAGATTCGCCTTGCCTGCTGGCGCAACGCCAAAGAGCACTACGCACCCCGGAAGTGCACTGATATCGATTTCGCCCGGGTTCCCACGGATAGCCTCTGGCGCTGCACACTGGAAGAGGACGCCAGAGGGAATATTAACTGGGTTATGGCGGAGAAAATTGATTGATTTTTGCGAAAATATGTATGAATGTGAAAAACAGGGAGCCAATAGCTCTTTGAATTCTGTTGTTGCAAACTTTCACAACCTTGGAACAGAAATCTGGATAGGGAAATCAATTATCTGCTAATTAAATTTTTTTATTTAATCAGACTAGAGTTAGGCTATCAGTCTGGGGGTGGAGAATAGTGATACAATCTTCCGGTTTAGGCGCGATGGTTCCATTCTCCCTGATGTGCTTGTCAATCACAGTGTAATGGTATCATGCTGAATGGTCCGGTGCAATATAATGCTTTTTCTGTAACCGCTGGGTTATCTGTTCGGACATTCGTTCTATAGTCTGCCTCGCCAGCATTATTGTTTATTGTACGGAATATATCGTCTTTCGACAAGAAGAAACACCTGGAAATGTAAAGCAACCGACAAACCGCACACAAGGATATAAGCAGGCTACAATGACTTTACAGTACCTTAGCGTCAGAATAAAAATGTGTTTGCCAATTGTCGGTATACCAAACAGGAACTGCCGCAAACTGAAAGAATTATGCAATTCCTGCAACACAAATGGAACACAAAACGAAATCTCGGCAGAATGATACAAGGGGCCGGGGCCGGTTTGGTGATTTTTGTCGATTGTTAGCCGGGAAACAGGCTGGTATGATGACACTGTGAGAAAGACAACTGTGGCCACGGTTGCTTCGGGAGCACATCCCCAAGACACAGAAACCAAAACCGGAGGAATGAACAATGGACATGTATATCGTGCTTGCAGTCACCCTCTTTATGATGGTGATGTTTGTATGGCACAAAGTGCCGTTCGGCGTTACAACGATGACCTGCTGAGTGGTTCTTGCGGCCACGGGCGTGGTGGATCTGGGCGCTGCATTCGGCGGCTTTGCCAATAAAATCGTGGTCCTCATTGCACCTATGCTGGCCATCAGCCAGGTGCTGACGAAAACCAGCCTGGTGGGCAAGATCAGCGCTTTGCTTGACCGCATCAAAGGCGCACACGGCTTGCTGCTGGTGGTTGCCTTCTATGCCGTGGGCATCATCTTCGCCCAGTTTATCCCCACCACTGCAGCCATCGCGATTCTGATCGTATTCCTGAACACCCTGAGCAAGACCGGCGACATTACTGCCAACCGCCTGCTCATGCCTTTGCTGGGCGTTATGGTGGCCTGGAAGTTCCGCGCTCCCATTGGCCTGGGCGCCACCACCTTTGCAACCCTGAACGCCATGTACGAGGGCGTTATCCCGGACAGCCAGTATGCACTGACCATGCTGGACCCCTTCTTCTTCGCCATTCTGCCCGGCATCTGCCTGGTCATTTACTGCGTGCTGTGCTGGAAGCTGATGCCCAAGGACGGCACCCTGGACCAGAGCGCTCTGAAGAAGGCGCAGCAGGTGGACCTGCTGCCCCAGAACAAGCAGATCATCGTTTACGTGGTATTCGTTGTTGTGATGCTGGTCATGATCCTGAACAAATGGACCGGCAACCTGATGTACCTGGCTCCCGCCGCCGGCGTTCTGGTGCTGGTTTACACCGGCTGCCTGGGCGTGCAGGAGACCGTGAAGCACATGACCGCCGATATGATCTGGATGCTGGCCGGCGTTCTGGTGGTTGCCGACGCTCTGGGCGCTTCCGGTGCTGGTGATCTGGTCGGCAACGGCCTGCTGAGCGTTCTGGGTCACATCGACAACCAGTTCATCGTCTTCCTGGTGTTCTCTGCTGTTACCGTGCTGATGACCACCTTCATCTCCAACCTGGCCACCCAGACCGTGCTGGTCCCCATTGCCGCTTCTGTGGCACTGGCCGGTGGCTGGGACCCCCGCGGCCTGATCCTGATTATCGGTACCTGCAACTACTTCGCGATCGCATTCCCCTCCGGCTCCGGCGAGGCTGCCGTTACCTTCGCGGCCGGCGGTTACAACCCGGTGAAGATTCTTAAATTCACCCTGCCGTATGTGTTGATCGCCATTGTGAGTTGCGCGGTTTCTGCCCAGCTCATGTATCCGCTGTATTGATCCACAAAGGTCGAAACGCCGCCCCGCCGCTGCGCGGGGCGGCCGGGAGGAAACGTTATGGAAAAGAAAATCTTTTACGCACCGGTCAATCATCCCCGCTTCGGCGATGATATCGAGCATCCCTGGAAGTATACGGTGGATGCCTACCGGGTAGCGCCCCATGTATGGCAGGTGGGCGGCCAGGACGATGTGTGTGCCTATCTGCTGGATTCCGGCGATGGCCTGATCCTGATCGATACCGGCTACCGGGCCTCCTTCTACCTGATGCTGGACCAGATCTGGCGGCTGGGTTATGACCCCGCCAAGATCAAGAAGATTCTGCTCAGTCACTGGCACTGGGACCATGTGAACGGTGCGCGTTACCTGCAGGAGATGTCCGGCTGTGAGGTGTGGCTGTCCAAAGAAGACGAGGTCATGCACCAGATGCACAAGGACCGCACCGATCACCTGCCCATGGTGGATTTCACCGTTACCAATTTCTACGACGATGCGCCCATTCAGCTGGGCCGCTTCTCCATCCAGGTCAAGCTGGCCCCGGGCCATACCCCCGGTGCGGTGGCGTTCCTCTTCAACGACACCGACGACGAGACCGGCAAAACCTATGCCTGCGCCATGCACGGCGGTATCGGCGTGCCCATGATGCGTCCGGAGAATCTGGAGGAGTGGAGCCTGACCAAGGAGATCGCTTTCCAGTTTGTGGAGGACTGCGCCGAGCTGGCCAAGTGGAAGGTGGACATCATGATGCCCAGCCATCTGAATATGGGCAATGTGCTGCCCAACATTCCCCAGGACCGAACCGATTATCAGGCATGGATCGACCCCGAAGCATGGGGCGAGACCATGCTGGGCCGGGCGGAAGTGGTGAAGGGATATTACCCTGAGCACTACGCCGGCAAATAAAATTAGAACAGGAAGGGAGCCGCTGATTATGGAAAAGAAACTGTTTTACGCGCCGGTGGAGCATCCCCGCTGCGGCGACGATCTGGAGCACCCCTGGAAATATGCGGTGCCTGCCTATAAGGCGGCGCCCCATGTGTGGCAGGTGGGCGGCCAGGACGATGTGTGCGCTTATCTGCTGGATTCCGGCGAAGGCCTGATTCTGATTGACACCGGGTACCGTGCCTCCTTTTATCTGCTGATCGATCGCATCTGGCGGGCGGGCTACGATCCCAAACAGATCAAGAAGATTCTGCTCAGCCACTGGCATTGGGACCATGTGAACGGTGCCCGTTATCTGCAGGAGCTGACCGGGGCCGAGGTATGGATCTCCAAGGCGGATGAGGAGCAGCACCAGCTGTGGAAGGACCGCACCGACCCGCTGCCCATGGTGGACTACCGGGCGGATCATTTCTATGATGATTCCACCACCATCGACCTGGGTCGCTTCTCGATACACACCCGCCTTACCCCCGGTCATACTCCCGGCGCCACCTCCTTCTGGTTCGACGATACCGACGAGACCACCGGTGAGACCTTCCGCTGCGCCATGCATGGCGGTATCGGCGTGGGCCTGATGGCGAAGAGCTACCTGGAGGAGAACGGGCTTTCTCTGGAGCTGCCCCACATCTTCATCAAGGATTGCCTGGAGATGGCCGACAGCTGGAAGGTGGACATCTGCCTGCCCAGCCACCTGAACCAGGGCAATGTGAAGCCCAACATCCCCGAGGACAAGACCGACTACCGGGTCTGGATCGACGGCGAGCTGTGGGGCGATGTGCTGCGGGACCGTGCTGAGGCTGTGAAGAAGATGTATCCGGAGGTTTATTCCGCCGGCTGATCGCACATCAATCATAAGGCATGCGGGTGCATCTCCCGTCCTTTGCGGGGCAGGGGATGCGCCCTTTGCCTGTTTACAGGAAAGGAGAAACCGCGATGCCGGTTCGTTTTCAGCTGCCCGCACGTATGGGCCACACCGATGAGGAACTGGCCTTCATCCGGGAGATGGGCATCCGCTATCTGAATCTGAATGTAATGCCGCCCCAGGCAAACGAGGAGGACCTGCAGCGGGAGAAGGAACGGCTGGCCCGTTTTGATCTGGAGATCTCGGACCTGGCCTGCCCGCCGCTGCAGAAAAATCCCGCCATTATCCTTGGCCGGCCGGACCGGGAGGAGCAGCTGGATCAGTTCTGCGCCTTTGTGCGGCTGGCCGGGCGTATGGGCGTGAAGATCGTCTCGGTGGCCTGGCAACCCAACGGAATCTTCCGTACCGGCCGGGCCTGCCGCCCCTGTACCCGGGGCGGGGTATCTGCCTATGCGGATATGGCCGAGATTGCGGCCCGGCCCGTCAGCAATGACCGGGAATATGGAGAAGAGGAGATCTGGGCCAACTTTGCGTACTTTTTGCGCCGGGTGCTTCCGGTGTGCGAGGCCAGCGGAGTGCGGTTGGCGCTGCATCCCAACGACCCGCCGGTGAAATCCCTGGGCGGCGTGCACAGCCTGATCTACAACACCGACTGCTACGAACGGGCCTTCCGGCTGGCGAACAACAGCCCGGCACTGGGCATCAAGCTTTGCGTGGGCTGCTGGCTGGAGGGCGGCGAGGCCTTCGGCAACCTGATGGAGGACATCCGCAGCCTGTGCGAGCGGGACAAGATCCTGGTGGTACACTTCCGCAACGTGTCCGGCCGGCTGCCTTATTTTGAGGAGACGCTCAGCGAGGACGGCTATGCCGATATGTACGCAATCATGAAGCAGTTCGTGCGCTGCGGCTACGAGGGCTATATGTCGGTGGACCACGCCTTTGCAGGGTATCCGTCCATGGGCGGGACGCTGGGCGCCTTTGCCTATCCCACCGGTCACATGAAAGGCCTGTGGGAGGCTGCAATGCGGGAATGCGGCCAAAACCCGTATTCCGGCGGCCCGTCTGCATGATTTGAAATGCTGTTGCAACAAATGAAACGCCCTTGTGCAATCCCGTGCGAAGCGCACAATGGGAACCGGGGATTTTAGGCGGCATTGCAGATTGCCGCCGCTGCCTGCTGCTGGTATGCTTATACCAGACGAAAGGCTGAGCGCCGGGCACCGGGCCAAAGGCGGCCCGCCCGATCCTGAACATCTGCAAAAGGAGCATCAATTATGAAAACACCTGTGATCACCAAGATGGAAGTATATCCCGTTGCCGGGCGGGACTGCATGGAGCTGAATCTTTCCGGTGCGCATGCGCCCTATTTCACCCGCAACATCGTCATCCTCACCGATTCCACCGGCACTGAGGGCGTGGGCGAGGTGCCCGGCGGCCAGAAGATCACCGCCGCGCTGGAGAATGTGAAGGACCTGGTGGTGGGTACCGCCATCGGCGATTACAAGGCTACCTTGAACAAGGTGCGCGCCTGGCTGGATGCCAACATCAAGGACGACGTGCGCGGCCAGCAGACCTTCGATCTGCGCACCGGCGTGCATGTGGTCACCGCCATTGAGGCCCCGCTGCTGGACCTGCTGGGCAAGTATCTGGATGTGCCCGCCGCCGCGCTGATGGGCGATGGCATCCAGCGGGAGCGGGTGCGTTTCCTGAGCTACCTGTTCTATGTGGGCGACCGCAAGAAGACCGACCTGCCCTACGCTTCCGAGCCGGATTCCGACTGCGAGTGGTACCGCCTGCGCCATGAGGAGGCCATGACCCCCGAGGCCATTGTTGCTCTGGCCAAGGCCACCCACGAGAAATACGGCTTTGAGGACTTCAAGCTCAAGGGCGGCGTGCTGGAGCCCAAGGAGGAGCTGAAGGCGGTGCAGGCCATCAAGGAGGCCTTCCCCAACGCCCGTGTGGATCTGGACCCCAACGGCTGCTGGAGCCTGGCCGAGGCGCTGGAGATCGCCCCCGAGCTGAAGAAGGTGCTGGCCTACTGCGAGGACCCCTGCGGCGCGGAGAACGGCTTCTCCGGCCGTGAGGTGATGGCCGAATTCCGCAAGGCCACCATGATGCCCACCGCCACCAACATGATCAACACTGACTGGCGCCAGATGTGCCACTGCATCGCCCTGCAGAGCGTGGACATCCCTCTGGCCGACCCCCATTTCTGGACCATGAACGGCTCGGTTCGTGTGGGCCAGCTGTGCAACGACTTCGGCCTGATGTGGGGCTGCCATTCCAACAACCATTTCGACATCAGCCTGGCCATGGTGGTGCAGTGCGCCGCCGCCATCCCCGGTAAGATGAACGGCATCGACACCCACTGGATCTGGCAGGAGGGTCTGGAGCGGCTGACCAAGGAGCCCATGCAGATCGTGGACGGCTGCATCGACCTGCCCAAGAAGCCGGGCCTGGGCATCGAAGTGGACCGGGAGCAGGTGATGAAGGCCCATCAGCTGTATGTGGACAACTGCCTGGGCGCCCGTGACGACGCCAAGGGCATGCAGTACCTGATCCCCGGCTGGAAGTTTGATCCCAAGCGCCCCTGCATGGTGCGCTGAGCGGCAGGCCGCCGTTTGTAAAAACGCCAAACCCCTCCAAAGGGACGGGCCGGGACCGGCCCGTCCCTTTTTTGCCTGCCGCTGGTGTGGCGGGAGGAAAGATGCTATAATTCATTTCAGAATACTTGCAATTTGATTGCAGAGCCATCACGCGGGCAGCGCCGCTGCCGGAAAGGGGCTGTTATGAGCCACATTGCAATTTTACTGCCCAAGGACGACCTGGTGCTCCAGGCCCGGGAGCTGGCCAAAGGGCATTATTCCATCGCCGAGATCCGCCAGATCGAGACCGAAAACGCGGTGGAGGAGGCCCGCACCTCCATTCAGAACGGGGCGGGAATCCTGATCTGCCGGGGCCTGCAGGCGCTGCGTATCCGGGAAAATCTGAACGTGCCGGTGGTGAGCGTGAAGCTCACCGCCCAGGGCATCGGTCTTTTGCTGTGCAAGGCCAAGCGCCTCACGGTGGAGCCCCGGCCCCGGGTGGCGCTGGTGGCGGTGTGCGACATGCTGTGCGATACCAGCTGCTGCAGCATGCTCTTCGGGGTGGACCTGCAGATTTTCGCCTACCGCACCGAAGAGGAGTACGAGGAGATGAACCGCAAGGCGCTGGCCAGCAAGCCGGATGTGATCATCGGCGGCGATCTGACCATGGACATGGCCAGAGAGGCGGGCTGCGCCAGCCTGTTTCTGGATTTCAGCGACGACTCCTTCAACGATGCCATCCAGAACGCGGAAACCGCGCTGATGGCCAACGAGATGAACCAGCGGGCCAACGCCCAGATCGACGCTTTGCTGAACAACACCACCAACGGCTACATACAGCTGAACCGGGCCGGAAGGGTGACCAAGTGCAATGACATCATGCTGGAGGCGCTGGAATGCGGCAGCGACGCGCTGCTGGGACGCCCGCTGCAGGAGGTGATCCCCGGCCTGGAGCAGGAGGTCATCGACAACGTGCTGGCGGGCGGCAACAGCTACTCCACCTTCCTGCATATCCGGTACCAGGCCATGGTGGCCATTCTCGCCCCCATCCGGTTGGAGGACGGCCAGGTGGACGGGGCCATTCTCTCCTGCCACAAGGTACACCGTTCCATCCAGCTGGACCCTCGCGCCGAGGACGGCGAGCTGCTGCAGGGCAATCTGACCCAGCGCAGCTTTGAGAACGTGCACCACCGTTCACCCGCCATGGCCCGGGCGGTGGACCAGGCCCGGCTGTTCAGCCAGTCCGCCGCGCCCATCCTGCTGGCGGGACCCCAGGGGCTGGAGGTGGGCCTGCTGGCCCAGTGCATTCACAACAACAGCACCAACCGAACCGGCCCCTTCGTGCAGCTGAACTGCGCCAGCCTGGAGCCGGAGGACCAGATGACCGCCCTGTTCGGTACCGGCTACAAGAACAAGGACGGCGAGGTGGATCTGGGCGTGCTGGGCATGGCCGAGAACGGCACCCTGTTGCTGCAAGAGGTGGACAAGCTCTCGTACACGGTGCAGTCCAACATCTACCAGGCGGTGCGCTACCACCGGGTGATCCAGCGCAATCTGGAGCGGCCGGTGCATGTGAACACCCGCATCATCGTTACCTCCGAGGGCGATCTGTACGCTTTGGCCTGCCAGGGCCAGTTCCGTATGGATCTGTATTATCTTCTGGCGGGTCTGCGCATCGATCTGCCGCCTCTGAAAAAGCGCCCGGAGGACCTGGCGGATCTGCTGCAGGATACCTTCCAGCGGCTGTGCGAGAACCTGCGCCGTTACCATGTGATCACAAACGGCGGCATGGAGCTGCTGAAAAGCCTGGACTGGCCGGGCAACATCATCCAGATCAACGGCTTCCTGGAGCGGCTGGTGCTCACCGCCCGCCACCGCAGCATTGACGAGACGGCCATCCGCAGCCTGTATGATGAGATGTACCCCCGCCAGCCGGACGATGTCAAGCAGCCCGCCGAACCCCGCCAGAGCCGGGAGGCCCAGCGCATTCTGGAGGCGCTGGAGCGCAACGACGGCAACCGGGCCCTCACCGCTCAGGAGCTGGGCATGAGCACCACCACCCTGTGGCGGAAAATCAAAAAGCTGGGCATTGAGCTTTAAACCCAAGCCGCATCCTGCAAACAGGATGCGGCTTTTTTACTGCTTTGACAGACCTTTCATTTCAGGATGAAATAAAAATGAAACGCTTTTCGCTCTCTTTTGAAAGACTGGCAATTTGCAATGAAAGGGAAAGCGGTGCTTTGGCTTATCCGTCAATTGTTTTGACGGGCCTTTTTTCTATAATGGGTAGTGTCAAGAATAAGGCGGCGGCGCTACGCGCCGATGCGCCATGGAGAAAGAAAGGATGATAAACCGTGGCTTTTGTACCCTATGGGATCACGCCCCCCATTATCACCCCCTTCCATGAGGATGGATCGGTGGACTATGAGACCCTGGCCATGATGAGCAAGCGGCTGGTGGAAAACGGCGTGCACGGCCTGTTCCCCATGGGAACCACCGGTGAGTTTTACGCGGTGAACGACGAGGAGTTCGTGAAGATCCTGACCACCGTGAAGGATGCGGTGGCCGGCATGACCACCCGCAAGGGCCGGCCCATTCAGCTGTTCGCCGGCTGCAACCACATTACCACCCGAGGCGTGATCCATCTGATCCGCCTGGTGGAGCAGGTGGGCGGCTACGACGCGGTGAGTGTGCTCACCCCCATGTTCATCAGCCAGACCCAGGACGAGCTGTACACCTACTATAAGACCATTGCCGACAGCACCGATATGCCGGTGATCCTTTACAACAACAAGCCCAAGACCAACGTGACCATCGCTCCCGAGACGGTGGCCCGCCTGGCCCGGGACTGCGCCAACATCGTGGCGGTGAAGGATTCCACCGGCGACATGACCAACAGCGAGGAGTACCTGCGCCTGACCCGTGACCAGCGGGATCACTTCAACGTGCTCATGGGCCGCGACACCCTGATCTTCGCTGCCCTGATGTACGGCGCCACCGGCGCCATTGCCAGCTGCGCCAACGTGGCCCCCCGCATCACCGCCGACATCTACGACAAATGGGAGGACGGCGATCTGGCGGGTGCGCTGGAGGCTCAGTACAAGCTGGCTCCGCTGCGCATCGCCACCAACATGGGCACCTTCCCCCAGACCATCAAGGAGGCACTGGTGATGCAGGGCCTGCCGGTGGGCAAATGTCTGGACCCCATCCAGGAGCTGAACGCGGACCAGAAGGCAAAGCTGCGCAAGGTGCTGGAGGATATGGACCTGCTTTGATCCGAGAAAGGAGCGAGGACCGATGGAATACCGCCGCTTTCAAAACAAGGTGTTTGTGCGCATCGACCGGGGTGAGGAGATCCTGGAGCAGCTGAAAAAGCTGTGTGAGGCCGAGCACATCACCCTGGCCGAGGTGAAGGCCCTGGGCGCGCTGAGCGAGTTCACCGTGGGCCTGTTCAACCCCGACACCAAACAATACGACAGCCACACCTACCACGAGCTGACCGAGATCACCAGCCTGTGGGGCACCGTGACCACCAAGGAGGGCGAGCACTACGCTCACCTGCATCTGAGTGCCGCAGGGCTGGACAACAAGGCCCTGGGC
This sequence comes from Allofournierella sp. CML151, assembly GCF_027853465.1. Taxonomy (NCBI): domain Bacteria; kingdom Bacillati; phylum Bacillota; class Clostridia; order Eubacteriales; family Oscillospiraceae; genus Allofournierella; species Allofournierella sp. CML151. The sequence goes on from NZ_JAPNNW010000013.1 coordinate 86,725, forward strand.
GGCCACATGAGCCACGCAGTGGTGGGCGGCACCTGCGAGATGGTGCTGGATGTGGTGGACGGCACGGTGGAGCGCCAGCTGAGCGACGAGATCGGGCTGAACCTGTTCAAATTCTTATGATTTCCCCCGAACTTCTTTCGGAGAAACACTATACAAAAGAAACGAGGTAATTTATCATGAAAATTGGTTTGATTGGACTGGGCATCATGGGCAAGCCCATGGCAAAGAATCTGCTGAAGGCCGGCTACGAGCTGGTGGTAAACGACCGCAACCAGGCCAGCATCGACGAGGTAGTGGCCGCCGGTGCCACCTACGCCACTCAGGCTGAGATCGGCGAGACCTGCGACGTGGTACTGACCATGCTGCCCAACTCCCCCCAGGTGAAGGAAGTTATGCTGGGCGACGACGGTGTTGCCGCCCACATGAAGGCGGGCTCCACCTTCATCGACATGAGCTCCATCAACCCGGTTGCCAGCAAGGAGATCGCCGCTGTGCTGGAGGCCAAGGGCATCGACATGCTGGACGCCCCCGTTTCCGGCGGCGAGCCCAAGGCCATCGACGGCACCCTGTCCTTCATGGTGGGCGGCAAGCAGGAAGTGTTCGACAAGTACAAGGACCTGCTGGGCGCCATGGGTGCTTCTGTTGTGCGCTGCGGCGACGTGGGCGCCGGCAACACCACCAAGCTGGCCAACCAGATCATCGTGGCCTGCAACATCCAGGCTCTGGCTGAGGCCCTGACCCTGGCCCAGAAGGCCGGTGTGGACCCCGAGCTGGTGTTCCAGGCCATCCGCGGCGGCCTGGCCGGCAGCACCGTTATGGACGCCAAGGCTCCCATGATGATCGCTGGCAACGACAAGCCCGGCTTCAAGATTGACCTGCACATCAAGGACCTGAACAACGCGCTGGACTGCGCCCACACCGTTGGCTCTCCGCTGCCCATGACCGCCGCCGTGCAGGAAGTGATGCAGTGGCTGCACAACAACGGCAAGGGTCAGGCGGACCACAGCGCCATTGCCCAGTACTACGAGAAGCTGACCGACATTCAGATCGGCCGCTGATTCCATTCAAGAAAAAAGCGAGGAATGTGCCATGAACAGCAGCTTGCGCAGCGATGCGAATACCATCATTGAACAGTCCATCCGGGCTGTTCTGCCGGACGAGGCAGTGCGCCGTGCGTTGAGCGGCCGGGCGTTTTCCGGCCGGGTGCTGCTGGTGGCAGCGGGCAAGGCGGCCTGGCAGATGGCCAGTGCCGCCGCGGCCCAGCTGGGCGACGGGCTCACCGCCGGTGTGGTGGTGACCAAATACGACCACGTGAAGGGGCCCATTCCCCGCTGCACCTGCTACGAGGCGGGCCACCCGGTGCCGGACGAGAACTCTTTCGCCGCCACCCAGGCCGCACTGGACCTGGTCAAGGACGCGGGCGAGGGCGACACCGTGCTGTTCCTGCTGTCCGGCGGCGGCAGCGCATTGTTTGAAAAGCCGCTGGTGAGCGGCGAGGAGCTGCAGAACATCACCGGCCAGCTGCTGGCCTGCGGGGCGGACATTGTGGAGATGAATACCCTGCGCAAGCGCCTGAGTGCTGTGAAGGGCGGGCGCTTTGCCCAGCTGTGCGCGCCGGCGAAGGTGTTCGCGGTGGTGCTCAGCGACATTCTGGGCGACCCGCTGGATATGATTGCCTCCGGTCCCGCCTGCCCGGATTCCTCCACCTGCGCCCAGGCACTGGCGGTGGTGGAAAAGTACCATCTGAACCTGAGCGATGCTGCCATGGAGTGCCTGAAGCAGGAAACCCCCAAGCAGCTGGACAATGTGGAAACACAGATCACCGGCAGCGTACGCCAGCTGTGCGCCGCCGCTGCCGAAGCTTGCCGCCAGCTGGGCTACGAGCCGGTGATTCTCACCGACCAGCTGTGCTGCCAGGCCAAGGAGGCGGGAAGCTTCCTGGCCTCCATCGTCAAGACCCACGCCTGCCCTGAGCACCCCATGGCCTTTATCGCCGGGGGTGAAACGGTGGTTCAGCTCACCGGCAAGGGCAAGGGCGGCCGCAACCAGGAGCTTGCCCTGGCCGCCGCCGAGGGCATCGCGGGCATGGAGAATGCGGCGGTGTTCAGCGTGGGCAGCGACGGCACCGACGGCCCCACCGACGCCGCGGGCGGCTATGTGGACGGAAGCACCCGCGCCGCGCTGCTGGCTGAGGGACTGACCGTGCACGGGGTACTGGCAGACAACGATGCCTACCATGCCCTGCAGAAGACCGGGGGACTGATTGTGACCGGCCCCACCGGCACCAATGTGAACGACGTGGCTCTGGCGCTGGTGCGCTGAGCCGAGCCGATACACACCCAACCGAACTGTTATCATACCTCTCATTTTAATATTCTCCTTATAAGGCAGGCGCCGCCCGGCTCCGGGGTTCCCGGAGCGCGGGCGGTGTTTGCTTTTTTGCAGGATTGAAATACCCGGTACAGGAATGAATGCCGGATGAAAGGAAGCTGCAAGGAAAATGAACGGTTTGCCAAAGCGCACAGCACGGAAGGGTATATCCCGTCGGGTTTGCCGCTTGTGAGAGCGGGGCACGACGGGCTACAATAAAGGCAGAAAAAATGCCCGGCCCCACGGTGGGGCCCAGTATACCGGAGGAAATAAGAATGAACGCAACATCCCCTGTTATCAAAACTATGCAGGTCATCCCGGTGGCGGGCTACGACAGCATGCTCATGACCCTGAGCGGCGCCCACGCGCCCTGCTTCACCCGCAACCTGGTGATTCTGACCGATACCGCCGGGCACACCGGCATCGGCGAGATTCACGGCGGCGACTACACCTGCGAGTGCCTGAACGCGGTGAAGCCTCTGGTGGAGGGCCAGCCGGTGGCCTGCTACCGCCAGGTACTGCAGCGCATCCACAAGCTGGCCAAGCGGGCCGAGGGCGACGACGGCGAGGGTATCCAGACGCTGGATATCTCCAAGCTGAAATTCGTGGTGAAAAGCGAGTGGGCCATCGAGTGCGCCATGATGGACCTGATGGGCCAGTTTTTGGGTGTGCCCATGTGCCAGCTGATGGGCGAGGGCCAGCAGCGCACCGAGGTGGAAATGCTGGGCTACATGTTCTATGTGTCCGACAAGGAAAAGTACACCGCCCCCGGCTTGCAGTATCTGGACGAGAGCGGCAGCTCTGATGCCTGGTTCCGGCTGCGCCGCCAGGAGATGCTCACCCCTGAGCGGATGGTGGAGCAGGCCCAGGCCCTGCACGAAAAATATGGCTTCAACAACTTCAAGCTCAAGGGCGGCGTGCTGCGGGGCGAGGAGGAGATGGAAACGCTGCGGGCGGTGAAAAAGGCCTTCCCCGAGGCCCGCATCAACATCGACCCCAACGGTGCCTGGAGCCTGGAGGAGGCCATTCGCCTGTGCAAGAACATGCACGATGTGATCACCTATGTGGAGGACCCCTGCGGCCCCGAAGCGGGTTATTCCGGCCGGGAGATCATGCGGGAGTTCAAGAACGCCACCCAGTTCCAGGTGGCCACCAACATGATCGCCACCGACTGGCGGCAGTTCTACCACACCGTGAGCCTGAACGCCTGCGACATCATCCTGGCCGACCCCCATTTCTGGGGCTTCGACGGGGCCATTCGCATGGCGCAGCTGCTGGAAAAATGGGGCCTGACCTGGGGTGTGCACTCCAACAATCATTTCGACATCACCCTGGCGGCCTTTGCCCAGGTGGGCGCGGCGGCTACCGGCGAGCCCGCCCCGCTGGACACCCACTGGATCTGGCAGGACGGCCAGAATCTGCTGGTGGACACCCCCCAGATCGTGAACGGCAAGCTGCAGGTACCGGATGCCCCGGGCCTGGGCGTGCACCTGAACATGGAGCGGGTGATGCAGGCCAACGCCCTGTACAACAGCCTGCCCAGCCACGACCGGGACGACGCCATGGCCATGCAGTACCTGATTCCCGGCTGGAAGTACGATCACAAAAAGCCCTGCCTGGTGCGCTGAGCAGGGCGGAAAATGAATGGATTTCTCCTTTTCTCTTTTTAACCTCTCTCAAAACGAAGAGCGCCCCGGTTTTCGCCGGGGCGCTCTTCGTTTTATTTGGACCGGAGAGTTTGTGAGAAAGACGGTTCCAAAAACGCAAGGTTGAAAAGGGGGAAAATCATTTCAGATGGCGGTCGAAGAAGCTGATCATCAGCTCCTTGACCGAAGGCTGGAAGAATTCACGGGAGCCGTGGCCGCCGTGGCGCAGCACATAAAATTCGGCTCTGTCCTCCAGCCCGGCGTCACAGATGGCCTGATAGAAGGGCTCGCTGCTCAGCTCCAGCGGAACAATGGGGTCGTTGTCCCCGTGGAGGATCTGGATGGGGCACATCCCTGGGTTGATCTTGCCGGGCACACTGGCTGCCACTGCACGCTCCTTCATGGTGGCGGGATCGCCGCCCAGCAGCGCGCCGCCGTGGGTGTCCTCCAAACGGTGCCAGCGGAAGGAGGGGTCGGAAAAGCGCTTTTCCTCGTTTTCCATCAGGGCCAGCACATCCACCGGGCCGAACATATCGCAGCAGGCCTGCACCCTGGAGGACTGGTCCAGGTGTTCACCCACGTCGTCACCGTCCAGGTTCATGGCTGCCATGGCCGCCAGATGGCCGCCCGCCGACCGGCCGAACACACCAATGTGTTCGGGGTCGATTTCGAATTTCGTGGCGTTGGCCCGAAGGAAGCGGATGGCTTCCTTCACATCCCGGATCTGATCCGGGTAGTGGCCCTGGGTGCTGCTGCGGTAGTAGATGGACGCCACCACATAGCCTGCGTCGGCAAAGGCGCTCATCTCGCCCAGCATCAGGTTTTTGTCTGCGCCGCGCCAGCCGCCGCCGGGAATCCAGACCAGGGCGGGCTTGGGGGAGTGGTCCTCCCGGGGATCGTCTTCGCCGATAGCGAGCTTTTGTTCGCTGTTGCCGTTTTGCAGCAGCACCGAGAGCTTCAGCTCCAGGAGATTGCCCTCCAGATCGGTGCGGGTGGCATAGACCACGTTGTCGATGAGATTCAGGGCCTTGCGCTTATGGCCCGGGTCGATGTACTGTTTCATGTTGTTGCCTCGTATGTTTGATAAGGGTTAATTATAGATGGGGAAGAAGAGATTCACGCCGATAATCAGCGAGATCATGAGCAGCAATACCAGAGGCAGGGTGAATTTCATCACCTTGAAGGCATTGTGATTACCAATGCCAAAGGCCATCATGGCACCGGCACAGCCGGTGGGCATTGCAATGGCGAACCAGCTGGAAACAGCCGCCACCAGAACCACGGCCTTCACATTCATGCCACCAGCCTGTGCTGTGGCCGCGGCGATGGGGCACATGAGGGCCATGGTGCCCATGTTGGAAAGGAAGTTGGTGAGGATGGTGGTGACCACACAGAACACGATAGACACAAACAAGCCACTGGGATTGGAGCCCAGAATGTTCAATACAGTGTTGCCGATCAAATCGCCCACGCCGGTGCTGCCCAGAACCGAGGACATCACAGTCATGCCGGCGATCATCCAGACCATGTCGCTGGTGAGGGTGGAAACGGCTTCCTTAACGCTGAGAACCTTGGTGAGGATCAGGATCAGTACGCCGGCGGCGGGCAGAACATTGGTGACATCGCTGCCCAGCTGATTGGAGAGCATGAAACCACCCATAACAAGGAAGAATACCAAGAAGGTGATGATTTCATCCCGCCGACTGAGGGCTTCGGTTTCCTTCACGTCCTTTACCTGGGAGTTGTCGATCTTGCCACTGGGAATCAGCTTATAACACAGGATACAGTAAACGGTGCCGACAATGGCGGGCAGAATGCCTGCTTTGAAGTAATCGGTGATAGCCAGCAGATCCTCAGGGCCTACCATGCCCTGATAGAAAGAGTTGATGGTGCCGGGTATGGTGGCGCCCATGCCGATGGGAATTTTGGAAGTCCAGATGGTGTTGATGCAAGCTACCGCAAACAGCATGCGGGCGGGGGAGATGGAGCTCTTTTCGTCCAGCGTCTGCACAAACAGCAGCATGATGGACAGGCAGGCGATCTGGCCCATCAGCTGGGACAGGGCGATGGTGATCACATACAGCGCAACCACCAGAAAAATACCCTGTTTGCCCTGTAAATTGGTCATTATACCGCGCAGGCGGTGCACCAGGCTGGTTTTGCCCAAGGCGCTGGCCACTACAATCATGGTTGCAACCATGATTGTAGTGCTGTTGGAAAGACCGGAAAAGGCAGTGCTCAAATCACATACGCCGGTGAGCACAAAGGCCACACAGCAGATCATGCCGGTGACGCCGTAGGGGATGGCGCGGGTCAGCAGCATGACGACCATGAAGGCAAGAATGGCCAAAACGATAATCATTTCTATGGTCATGATGATCCTCCTGATTGTTTGGTTGAAAAACAACAGGAAAAAATCGACGATTCCCCTGGGGGTGCGGCCGCAAAATTGTGCGAAATATCTGTTGTTTTTTCTCTATATCACTATATTACAGAGAAAATGACGGACGCACAATCCAGCGAAGACTATACAAATTATAAGCAAAAACTATGGATGCTCTTGCGCCTGACCATTCGCAGCGATACAATAAAGTCAGAACGGAAAACGGGAGGAAGCGGGCATGAATGTGCGGGGAATGGAATATCTGCTGGCCATTGAAAAAACAGGCAGCCTTTCCGCCGCGGGTCGGCTGCTGAAGGTTTCGCAGCCGACCCTTACGGTGTTTGTGCAGGGGCTGGGGCAGCAGCTGGGCGCGGCGCTGTTCCGGCGGGAGGGTCGCTGCCTTGTGCCCACCGCGCAGGGCCGGGTGCTGCTGAATGCCGCCCGGGAGATCGTGGCGGTGAAGGAGCATACCTATCAGACCATCCACTGGCTGACCCACCGCCAAAGCAGCCGCATTGTGATCGGGGCAAGCCCGCTGCGAGGTTCACTGCTGGTGGCCGAGATCTTCCCCGCTTTCAGTCGGCGCTTTCCGGATGTGGAGCTGGTGATCCGGGAGGGCTATACCCGGGACATCAAGGACTGGGTGCGCCGAGGTCAGGTGGACTGCGCCCTTGCCAGCTATGTGAGCGGCGAGGAGGGATTTGAGGCGATTGCCACCATGAAGGAGGAGATCGTGGCGGCAGTGCCGGACTTTCACCCCATGGCGGCTATGGCGAGGGAACGGGGTGACGCGCTGCCCTGTGTGGACATCAGCTGTTTTGCGGATTCCCCCTTCGTGATTGCGGCAAAGGGAAACACGGTGCGCACGGTTTACGATCGGATCATGGAAAAGGAGGGCCTGCGCCCCACCGAGGTGTTTGAGACCAACAACATGCAGGTGCTTTGCCGGATGGTTCGTCAGGGTGTGGGAGCGGCACTGGTGCCGGTGAGTGCCATGGAGGACAACCGGCAAGCGGTGACTTACTTTTCCATTTATCCCCGTTATTATATTCATCTGGGCATGCTGCTTCCTCCCGGACGGGCAGAGCTGAGCGAAGCAGAGCGGTATCTGGCCTATCTGGTGATTCAGAGCGATCTGAAAAAACCGGTTTACCGGCGAAGCCTGAATGTGAAAGCCCAGCAAATTCTGAAGGAATTTGGAGGAGAGGACGCACGATGAACCTGCAGAGTATGGAATATGTGATCGCCATTTCCGAGGAAAAAAGCCTTTCCCGGGCGGCGGAGCGGTTACTGATCAGCCAGGCCGCCCTGAGCCAGCATGTGAAGCGGCTGGAAACAGAGCTGGATGCCAAGCTGTTCGAGCGCCAGCACGGTCATCTGGTGCTCACCGATGCGGGCCGCGTTTATGTGAACGGAGCCCGCCGTGTACTGGATATTTACAACAAGGCACTGTATCAAATTTATCACATGTGAGCGGCAAACAAAGAGCCTGTGCGGTGCACAGGCTCTTTTTGTATGGGTCTTAAGTCAGGCTCTGCAGGTATTCGTCCATGGCGGCGGCCACGGTCTTGGAATACTTCACCGCCTCCACCACGGTGCGGGCGCCCAGCACCACGTCGCCGCTGGCGAAGATGCCCGGGCGGCTGGTGTGGCCGGTCTCGTCGGTGGCCAGAAGACCGTGATCGGTGGTGTTCAGGCCGTGGGTGGTGTTCACGATCTTGTCCTTGGGGCCCTGGCTCACCGCGATGATCACGCTGTCCGCCGGAAAGAGCGCCGGTTCGCTCAGCTGGGTTACCTGACCGTTTTCATCGAAGGATGCCTGCCGGTACTCCACGCCCTGATCGGTGATGCGCTCGCTGTGGATGCCGTAAAGAAATTCCACTCCGTCGGCCAGCGCGTAGTCCACCTCTCGCACGCTGGCGGCGGCCCTGTCGGACCGGCAGAGGATGGTCACATGTTTTGCCCCCTTGCGCAGGGCGGTGCGGGCCACGTCCATGGCCGAGTTGCCCGCGCCGATCACCGCCACATCATCGCCCAGATCATACACATCCGGATCCACCAGATAGTCGATGGCAAAATGTACATGGCCCAGGCTCTCGCCGGGGATGCCCAGCTTTTTGGGCCGCCACACACCGGTGCCGATGAAGATGGCCTGATAGCCGTCCCGCTGCAGATCATCCACCGTGAGTGCCCCGCCGATGGAGGTGTTGGGCCGGATCTTCACCCCCAGCTTCACCAACTGATCCTTGTACCGGTCCAGCACCGACTTGGGCAGCCGGAAGGCAGGAATGCCGTAGCGCAGCACGCCGCCGATCTTCTCCCGGCTTTCGAACAGGGTCACATCGTAGCCCTTCTGGGCCAGCAGCACCGCGATGGTGATGCCCGCGGGCCCGCTGCCGATGATGGCCGCCCGCTTGCCCTTGTTTGCCTCCCGCTGGATCTTCATCCGGTCCAGATAGGTGTCCGAGATGTAGTTCTCGATGCTGGAGATATGCACCGGGGCGCTCTTGCGGCCCAGCACACAGTGCCCCTCGCACTGCTTCTCGTGGTCGCACACCAGCGAGCAGACCACGCTCAGGGGGTTGTTCTCAAACAGCATCTCGCCGGCGGTGTCCAGCTGGCTGTTCAGAAACAGCTGGATCATGTCCGGAATGGGGGTGTTGATGGGGCAGCCGGTGCGGCACTGGGGTACCTTGCAGTGCAAACAGCGCCGGGCTTCGTTTACCACATGGATGGCCATATTGTGTTTCCTCCTTGCCAATGGTGAAAAAAGGGTGGAAAAGCACCCCGGCAAAAGCCGGGGTGCGGCGGTCAGGTAATAGGAGCGGGATTGAAGATGCACAGGTCGTTGTGGAAGCCGTACTGGTCGCTGTAGGGCTGCTTTTCGCCGCTGGCCACGTCCAGAATGAAGTCGAAGATCTCCTGCCCCACCTGAGCGATGGTTGCTTCACCGGTGGCCACGCCGCCGGCGGAAATGTCGATCAGATCGAACCAGTGCTCCTTCATCTCGTTGCGGCTGCACACCTTGATCACCGGGGCCACGTCCAGCCCGTAGGGAGTGCCGCGGCCAGTCATGAACACCTGCAGGCCGATGCCGCTGGCCAGCTGGCTGGGGCCGCACACGATGTCGCTGGCGGGGGTGGCTGCGTAGATCAGACCGTGCTTTGTGGGCTTTTCCGCGGGGCTGAGCACCTCCACAATGGGGCTGGTGCCGGATTTTGCAATGGAGCCCATGGCCTTTTCCACAATGTTGGCAAGGCCGCCCTTTTTGTTGCCCGGAGTGGGGTTGGCGTCCCGGTCCACGCCGCCCGCGTCCAGATAGTCATCGTACCATTTCATCTCGGCGGCCAGCTTGTCCCGGCAGGTCTTGTCCACGCAGCGGGCGGCCAGCAGGCGCACGCCGTCCCGCACTTCGGTCACCTCGCTGAACATCACGGTGGCGCCGCCCCGCACCAGCATATCGGCCGCATAGCCCGCGCTGGGGTTGGCGGTGATGCCGCTGAAGGCGTCGCTGCCGCCGCACTGCATGCCGATGAGCAGCTCGCTTAAGGGCAGCTCCTCCCGGCGTCGCTGGTCCAGCTTCTGCAGCTTTTTGTCGGCCATGTTCAGAATCGCCTGCATCATGGCGTCGTGGCCCGCCCAGTCCTGCAGGGTGAGCACGTTTTCCGGGGTGATGTCCTCGGGCGGGAGTACCCGGTCGTAGGTGAGCTTTTCGCAGCCCAGGCCCACCACCATGATCTCGCCGCCGAAATTGGGATGACGGATCAGGTTGGTGATCGCCCGGATGGGGATTTCGGCCATGGGCGCGTTGATGGCTACGCCGCAGCCGTAGGGATGGGTCACCGCCACCACGCCGTCCACGTGAGGGTATTTGGGCAGCAGCTCCTTTTTGATGCGCTCCACTGCCACCTTCAGCACGCCGGCGGCGCACTGTACTGTGGTCACGATACCCAGCAGGTTGCGGGTACCGGCGGGGCCGGTCTTGTTCCGGTAGCCCATCCAGGTGGTGCGGGTGGGGGCGGGCAGCTGCTCGGCGGGCACCAGATTGATGGCGTAGGGCATGTCGTCTAGGGTAGGGCTCTGGGGCAGGGTGAGCATGTGCTCGTTGATCCAGCTGCCCCGGGGGATGTCATCCTTTGCGTAGCCCAGCACCACGCCGTAGCGCAGAATCTCGCCCCCGGCGGGAATGTGGGTCAGGGCGATCTTGTGGGCCTGGGGAATGGGCTGGAGAGTGACCAGGCCGGGGGCGGCCTCCACGCCCGCCTCCAGGTCATGCACGGCCACGGCCACGTTGTCCTGGGGCTTGATCTGAATGATTTTCGGGGATTCGGTAGGCATGTTTCATTCGCTCCTTCTGTGATCAAATTCCAGCTATCTTACACAATATCCAGTGGGGTGCGGCGGGTGGGTGCGGGGAAGGCGGCGTCCAGCGCGGCCAGCTCCTCGGCGCTGAGCACCAGGTTCATGGCGGCGGCGTTGTCCAGTGTGTGCTCGGCCCGGCTGCTGCGGGGAATGGGGTACACGTCCGGCCGGGTGAGCAGGAAGGCCAGCAGCACCTGCCAGGGCGAGACCCCGTGGGCCTTGGCGGCGTTCTGCACTGCGGCACAGCCCGCCAGGTCCCGGCGCAGGCTGCCCGCCTGGGCCAGGGGACAGTAGGCCATCATGGGCATGCCCCGCTGCTGCATCCAGGGCAGCAGGTCAAACTCCACGCCCCGGCTGCCCAGATGATAGAGCACCTGGTTGGAGGCGCACCGGCTGCCGCCGGTCACTTCCATCAGCTCGTCCATGTCCAGCGCGTCAAAGTTGGAAACGCCCCAGGCCCGGATGCGTCCCTTCGCCTTCAGCTGCTCCATGCACTCCACCGTCTCGGCCAGGGGCACCGCGCCCCGCCAGTGCAGCAGGTACAGGTCCAGATAATCGGTGCCCAGCCGCCGCAGCGAGTTTTCGCAGCTCAAAAAGATGTTGCGCCGGTCCGCGTGGAAGGGGTAAACCTTGGACACCAGATACAGCGAGGCCCGGTCCATGCCCCGGATGGCGCTGCCGATCAGATGCTCCGCCGCGCCCTCGCCATACATCTCGGCGGTATCGATCAGATTCATACCGGCCTCCACGCCCGCCTGCAGGGCTTTGCGCTCCCGGGCGGCGGTGGCGGCGTTTTCACCCAGGTACCAGGTGCCCTGGCCCACCCGGCTTACCGCCCGGCCGTTTTCCGTGATGAATTCCATTGTGCTTCATCCTTTCGTGCTAAAGAACAATACTCCGCTTTTATTGTAGTCGCCGCCCAGCAAGGCAGACAATGGATAAATTGTACAGCTGTGTTGGATAAAGTTGTAAAGACTGCACAAGCGAGGTATAATGTTTCGTTTTCAATGAAATGATGTGAAATGAAATGGCACAGGAAAGCACGACTGGGGGAGCGAAAATACAGTTCCGCTGTGCTGTGATTTTCATAAATTGTGATGGAATAGTCAGGAACTTGTAGAATGGAGACAGCACATACACTGCGTGAACACTACTGTGGACAACGGTGTCGTCTACCATATGCTATCCCCCGGTTTATCCCCACGACCGGTGGAAAAAGAAGGAGTTCAAAAAGGCCCTGCTCAAAACGCTGGGCATCTACCGCACCTATCTGTACTATTGCTATCTGCTGGGAAGATTGCCTGAGAAGATTCCCAACCATCGTCGGCCCCATCCGGCCATGCGGGAGGAATCTGCGCTACTGGGAGCAGATCGAAGCCCAGCTGCATCTGCTGGAGTGATATTCGCTGCAAACCCGGGAGGAAGTGGAGCGATTCATCACGCAGAAAACTGAGGAAGTGCAAACTCTGGAAGCCCGGCGCACCCACTGCCAAAACCGACTGCGCCGCTGCCACGATCCGGCAGAATGCGCCGCCCTGCATACCGAGAAAGACCAGCTCACCAAAAAAATTTGCGCGGTACACAAAGAGCTGCGCACCGCACAAAAAATCCCGCCCCGGGCAGACCGGATGCGGGAAAGAATTGATTTGTTGAACGCCCAGGAGCAGTAACATGTAGAACGATAACACAAAAGAAGAAAGGACAAACGACTATGAACTACTACGGAATTCTGACCAACGACAAAGAGCTAATGGAAGCCAACCTGGAGCAGTACAGCCGCTCCGAGAAAGCCGGGACTTTCAATTTGCGTCTGAACTATCGCACTTGGGACAAGCGGATGTACCTGTTCTGTTGCTTCACCGATGAGGATACCGGCGAGAAGATTCGCCTTGCCTGCCGGTGCAACTCCAAAGGGAATATTAATTGGGTTATGGCGGAGAAAATAGATTGATAGACGGTGAATTCCTGTTGCTACATAGATTGAAAACTATTCCGTTTCAAAGGAAAGGTTGTCTGCATCATCGGATGTATCAGAGTAAGCTGACACGATTTACAACAAAAGCAATGTCAAAGATTATTCCGGATACGCCAGATGCTGTTAGTGGATGGAATACACCCAATCGGTATTTCTATGAAATCGTGAATTCCACAGGAAACAGCATATATATCAAATTAGCAGTCAGCGCAAAAAATGCAACGTCAAGTTTTATTGAGTTAAGTGATAAGATTAATGAGCTGAATCCGGCAAAATTGGAAAGAAAGGAATGGCAATGGCGCACACTGTTCAGAACAAAAACAATGCGTTTCAGTGAGAATCCAACCAAAGAAGAGATTTTTGCTTGTCTGGACAAATGCTTGCAAGAGATCTTGATTTATGAAGAGGATGTTCGGCGGCATTTGGAAAGCAATCATAGCTAAGAAAAAGGCGCCACAGTTATTGCTGTGGCGCCTCAGCTTGTAGAAAAACCTGCTGTGACAATCAAGCCAGAGCGGTT
>NZ_JAPNNW010000014.1:0-79991 GCF_027853465.1 Allofournierella sp. CML151
TGCCCCCACCCGCAAAAAATGTTAATTTTTTGTGAATCCTCTTGACAAGAAAAAGCAGCAGTTTTACAATGTTAGCAGTCGAGGCACGAGAGTGCTAAAACAAATAAGAATTCTTACTTTGTTCGGTAATGAAAAGGGGGCTTGCCCAATGAACACCAACAAATTTACACAAAAAACGCTGGAAGCGCTGCAGAGCGCCCAGCAAACCGCCATTGAATACCAGAACCAGACCCTGGAACCTGAGCACTTGCTCTTTGCGATTGCTAACCAGGATCAGGGCCTGATTCCGCAGCTGCTGCAGCAGATGGGCGTGGAGCCCGGCAACTTTGTATCCGCCGCCGCCCAGAAGATTTCGATGCTTCCCCATGTGACCGGTTCCGGCCGGGAAGCCGATAAGATTTACATCTCCGCCGCCACCGACAAGGTGCTGAACGCGGCCGAGAGCACCGCCAACGCCATGAAGGACGAGTATGTGAGCGTGGAGCATGTGTTCCTCGCCCTCATCGAGAACCCCAACAGCGCCGTGCGGGATCTGATGAAGAGCTTCTCCATCGACAAGAACAAGTTCCTGAGCGTGCTGTCCGGCGTGCGGGGCAACCAGCGGGTGACCAGCGACCACCCCGAGGACACCTACGACGTGCTGAAAAAGTACGGCCAGGAGCTGGTGGAGCTGGCCCGTCAGCAGAAGCTGGACCCGGTGATCGGCCGTGACACCGAGATCCGGAACGTGATCCGCATTCTGAGCCGCAAGCGCAAAAACAACCCCTGCCTGATCGGTGAGCCCGGCGTGGGCAAAACCGCCATCGCCGAGGGCCTTGCCCAGCGGATCGTGCGGGGCGACGTGCCCGAGAACCTGAAGGACCGGAAGGTCTTCAGCCTGGACATGGGCGCTCTGGTGGCCGGCGCCAAGTACCGGGGCGAATTTGAGGAGCGTCTGAAGAGCGTACTGCAGGAGGTCAAGAAGAGCGAAGGCCAGATCATCCTGTTCATCGACGAGCTGCACACCATCGTGGGCGCGGGCAAAACCGACGGCGCCATGGATGCGGGCAACCTGTTAAAACCTCTGCTGGCCCGGGGCGAGCTGCACTGCATCGGCGCCACCACCCTGGACGAGTACCGCCAGTACATCGAGAAGGACCCGGCCCTGGAGCGCCGGTTCCAGCCGGTGATGGTGGATGAGCCCACCGTGGAGGACACCATCTCCATCCTGCGTGGTTTGAAGGAGCGCTACGAGGTGTTCCACGGCGTAAAGATTCAGGACAGTGCCCTGATCGCCGCGGCCACTTTGTCCAACCGTTATATCTCCGACCGTTTCCTGCCGGATAAGGCCATCGACCTGGTGGATGAGGCCTGCGCCATGATCCGCACCGAGATGGATTCCATGCCCGCCGAGCTGGACGATCTGCGCCGCAAGATCATGCAGCACGAGATCGAAGAGGCCGCCCTGAAGAAGGAGACCGACACCCTGAGCGCCCAGCGCCTGGCCGCCCTGCAAAAGGAGCTGGCCGAGATGCGCGAGCAGTTCAAGGCCATGAAGGCCCAGTGGGACAACGAGAAGAACAGCATCGGCAAGGTGCAGAGCATCCGCGAGCAAATCGAGCAGACGAACGCCGCCATCGAAAAGGCCGAGCGGGAGTACGATCTGAACAAGGCCGCCGAGCTGAAATACGGCAAGCTGCCCGAGCTGCAGAAGCAGCTGGCCGAGGAGGAAAAGAAGGCCGAGGTCGCCGGTCAGACCCAGGACAACCTGCTGCGTGACCGGGTGACCGACGAGGAGATCGCCCGCATCGTGGCCCGCTGGACCGGCATCCCGGTGGAAAAGCTGGTGGAAGGCGAGCGGGAGAAGCTGCTGGGCCTGGAGGACATCCTGCACAAGCGGGTGATCGGCCAGTCCGAAGCAGTGACCAAGGTAAGCGAGGCCATCCTGCGCAGCCGGGCCGGTATCGCCAACCCGAACCGCCCCATCGGCAGCTTCCTCTTCCTGGGCCCCACCGGCGTGGGCAAGACCGAGCTGGCCAAGGCGCTGGCGCAGGCTCTGTTCGACGATGAGAAGAACATGGTCCGCATCGACATGACCGAGTACATGGAGAAATTCAGCGTCAGCCGTCTGATTGGCGCGCCTCCGGGCTATGTGGGTTATGAGGAGGGCGGTCAGCTCACCGAAGCGGTGCGCCGCCATCCCTACAGCGTGGTGCTGTTCGACGAGGTGGAAAAGGCCCACCCGGATGTATTCAACATCCTGTTGCAGGTGCTGGACGACGGCCACATCACCGACAGCCAGGGCCGCGTGGTGGACTTCAAGAACACCATCATCATCCTGACCAGCAACCTGGGCAGCCAGTATATTCTGGAGGGCATCGGCCCGGACGGCCAGATCAGCGAGGATGCCCGCAAGGCGGTGGACGGCCTGCTCAAGAGCCAGTTCCGCCCGGAGTTTTTGAACCGTCTGGACGAGATCGTCTTCTACAAGCCTCTGACCAAGGCCGAGATCGGCGGCATCGTGGAGCTGCAGCTGGACGACCTGCGCAAGCGCCTGGCCGACAAGCAGCTGAAGCTGGCGGTCACCGACGCGGCGAAGGACTTCATCATCGACCAGGGCTACGACCCCATCTACGGCGCACGGCCGCTGAAGCGGTTCATCCAGAGCCGTGTGGAGACCCTGATCGCCAAGGAGATCATTGCCGGTGTGCACAATACCGGCGACACCCTCACCGTGGACGTGGAGAACGGCGCGCTTATCCTGCGCTGATGTCTCCCCTTCCCCGAATCGCAACAGAACAAAAAATCCCCGTGGCGTTTGCCACGGGGATTTTTTGCAGTCAACGCATGATTTTTTTGAACACCAGGAAGGAGTAGACGTAAATCCAGATCACGCCGCCGAAAATCACAGCCAGCAGCGCGCCCAGGGTGAGCCCCTCGCCCAGAGCCTTTGCGAACAGGCCCAGGAACAGCAGCGCCACACCCATCACCACAAAGGTGATGCCGCCCATGCGCTGGGTGCGGTTCCAGTTGTGCTCGTCCGCCAGCGCCCAGGGGGTGCGGCAGCCGAAGGTGTAGTTCTGCTTGATGCGGGGCATGTAGTTGCCCAGCAGGATGAACAGGATGCCGATGCCGCCGCTCACCAGCACGCCCACCAGGCTGCTGCCGTCCGGCAGCACGTTGTAGACGGTGAGCTCGCTCAGCCAGCTGATGCCGCACAGAAACAGCACGATACCCGCCAGAAAGCCCCGGTAGATGCCGCCGAACTTTTGAAAGTTCTCGCTGCGGGGGTCGATCTTCGGCACCACCGCGATCAAAAGCAGAATCGCCGCTGGAATCAGCGCGGTGACCAGAATCATATATTTCGGGCCCCAGCCGTCCACCTGACCGTCGAAGCCCCAGTGCATGGGCACCGTGTCCGGCATAGCCGGATAAAAGCACAGATGAGCGATGAAATTCACCAGGCACACCGCCCCCAATGCGATCAGCAGTTTTTTATTCTTCATTGCTTTCGCCTCCCTTGGCAAAACCCATATCGTAAAACCATTTCATCAGCTCCTGGAACACCGTCAGATTCAGGCAGTACACAATGTTCTGCCCTCGCCGCTCGTCGGTGACCAGGCCCGCCGCCTTCAGAATGCTCAGATGGTGGCTGATTGAGGGCTTTGCCATCTGAAACTGAGCGGCAATGTCGCCCGCGGTCATCTCTCCGCCGCTGAGCAGCTCCAGAATATGCCGCCGGGTCGGGTCCGCCAGCGCCTTGAACGCATCCCCCATGATCGCAAGCCTCCTTTCGCCCTGGTTCGGGCTGTCCCTCTTTATTTTCGATATTTAGATAATTTTCTAAATATCTTTTCAAGCTCAGTATAACACCGATCCCGGGCACTGTCAAGAGCGGCAAAAGGGGCGCGGTAAAATTTGCCGCGCCCCTGCTTTTTCATGCTCAACTGGCCATCATATCGCAGCTGACCACCTGCCAGCTGCCGTCTTCGTTTTCGGTATTGTTCATCCGGTAAAAATAGCCGTATTCCGGCACCAGGCCCTGGGCGTCGCTGCATTGCCACAGCACCACCACATAAGCCTTCCCTTCCCGGTAGACCTGGGTGAACTGCCAGGTGGCCTCCGGCCCTTCCTGAAGGCCGCCCATCGCCTTCATCTGCCAGCCTCCCTGCTCCTCATAGCACATTTCGCTCAGCACCTCCGGCGCGGGCTGATAGTCCGGGATGCCCAGATAATGCTCCGCTGCGTCCGCCAGCTGTTCGAGTGTGACCGCCTGTCCCTGTGCGATCTCACCTTCCATTTCCATACGCACAAACAGATAGGCCAACTGCTGATAGGGGCTGATCTCGCCCACATCGGAAAAGCCCTCCCGGCTCAGCCAGTTCCGCACCAGCTTCACCTCATCCAGCAGCTCTTCCAGCTGTGCCGCATCCAGCCCCGGCGCACCGTTCCGGTCAAGGTCCGTCTCCGGCTGCATTTGCCAGATGCAGCCCTCATCGTAAAAACTGTCCGATCCATCGTGAAAGGTGAGCCAGTAGGTATGCTGGCCCTCCAGCAGGGGGGTATTGCCCCGCTTTTCCACATCCAGGTCCACGAACACCCGATAAGCCCCGTCCTGCTCGGTCAAACCCACCGCGCCGCTGTTCAGCTCCAGCCCGGAAAGGTCCGAAAGGGCATAGAAGCCCGCATCATACACCGGCTCCCCGTCCAGGGCAAAGCATCGGTTCACCGCCTGCTGGTCGCCGTGCTTGAGGGCGTCCACCAGGGCGAAGGCATTCAAGTAGCCCTGGGCAGTCAGCGGGTCAGTCTCTGCGATACGCGCCGCCGTGGATTCCTTTGTCTCGGGCGGCTCGTTGCTCTCCCCCGCGGGCACGCTCGCAGCCGGTTCAGAGGCCGCGCTGGTGGCCGGTTCCGAGGTGCTCTCCCCGCCCGGCAGCTGCACCCGCAGCCCGCAGCAGCACAGCAGTGCAAGCAGGGCCATCAGGCCGAACACGGCCGCGCCCTTTTTGCCCTTCACCGGGCGCATCACCCGGGCAAAGCGGCGCATGATTTCTTTCTTTTCCAGGGCAAACCGGGTGGACAACACCGGCGCGGGCCGCCCGGCAGCATCAATGGCATGGAGCAGCGCCTGGCAGTAGGCCTGCCGCCACTGAGGCGGACGGCTGGCCGCCACTGTCTCGTCGCAGGCCAGCTCGATCTCCCGCTGGGCCTGCCCGGCCATCCAGTGAACCAGCGGATTGAACCAGTGCACCGCCCGTGCCAGCAGGATCACCAACTTGCGCTGGATGTCCCGGCGGCGGCAGTGGGCCATTTCATGGGCCAGGATCAGCGCCAGCTCCTCCCGGGGCGGCAGCGTTACCGGCAAAAGCAGTGTGGGCGAAACAAGCCCCGCCATCATGGGGCTGGCCACCAGCGGGCTCTGCCGCACCCGGGGCAGGTCAGAAAGCCCTGCCTCCACGGCGGCGGCGCGAACCACCGGTTCCACCCAGCCGGGAGCGGGCTGCTCCCAGCGTTTCACCGCATGCCGCCAGCGGAGATAGGATGCCATCTGCACCGCCAGCATTCCCGCCGCCCCCAGCAGCCAGACCGCCGCCGCCACAGTCAGCGGGCTGGGCAGCGTCCGGCTCGGTTGTATCGGCTCTTCCCCAGCCGGAACAGAAGTCCCGCCGGAAGGCAGTGTCTGGGGACCGGCTTGTTCCTGCGTCCGCTCACCGCTGCCCATGGGCCGTGCTGCCGCCTCGGGTACCTCCAGAACGAGAGCAGGGCGGCTGACCGCCGCTTCGCCCGCCGGAAAAAGCCCGGCCAGCGGCAGCACCAGCAATGCGGCCAGCAGCAGGGTCCAGACCCGGCAGCGCCAGCGGGCACAGACCCGCTTTTCCAGCCGCCTTTGCGCAAGGGCCCACACCAGGCCCGCCGCGCTTGCCCCGACGCTCACCGCAACCACCGACAAAAACAGGTCGTTCATCTCACTCGTCCTCCTGCTTCAGCTGCTCCAGATAATCCGCCAGCTCCTGCACCTCCTGACGGCTCAGCGCGTGGCACTGGTGCAGCGCCGCGATCAGGTTCTTTGCGCTGCCGCCGAACATGCGCCCCAGCGCGCTCTGGCTTTCCACCTGGAGGTACGCCTCCCGGCTCACCAGCGGCCGGATCAGATAAGCTCTGCCCTGCTTTTCCCGCTCCAGAAAGCCCTTCTGCTCCAGCCGGGTGAGCATGGCCAGAATGGTGGTGGGCGCCCACTGCTTTTTGCCGCCCAGCACCTGCTCCAGCTGGGTACGGGTCACCGGTTCCTCAGCCGCCCACACCGCCTTCATGACCTCCAGCTCCGCATCCGGCAGGCGTTTGATTTTCTGCTCCATTCTCTTCACCTCCCATTTTTCTACACTTGTAGTATTTGATTATATTCTACAGCTGTAGAATATAATCCGTCAAGCCTTTTCCAAAAACAAAACGCGCTGCGAATCTTCGCAGCGCGTTTTCTATTTGGTTATTCCACCGTAATACGGCAGGGCAGCACGCTGCCCTCGTCGGTTTTCCAGTAGAACCAGTCCCCGTCGAACCGAAGCTCGCCGTCGGTGTGCAGCGGGTCCGGCTGGGTGCTGGTCAGCTGCAGCAGCTGCCGGCCGTCCTGATCGGTGATGGTCAGGGTGCTTTTGCCCTTGTCGTCGGTTGCCAGAATCAGCAGGGCCAGCGGCTGGCTGGTCAGCTCGGTGCCCTGGGCGTTGTAGCGGCGGATCTTCTCCCCCACCAGCACATAAAAGCCTTCGTCTGCCGGGTCCTCCCACCAGGTCTCGGCCCCTTCGGGCGGCTGCTGGGGTTCGGCGGTGGGCAGCGGCGGGGCCACCGTTTCCTGGTAGGCCCACAGCTCCGCCAGGCTGGCGAACTGGGCTTCCAGCACCGGGGTCCCGTTCAGATCGCAAAAGCCCCACAGCCCGTCCGCACAATAGGGAGCCATGGCCGCCCCGGGAAGGTAGGCATACTGACCGGCCAGCCAGTCCATCCGCTGCCAGAGGTCCGTCTCATCCGCCGGGCCCTGATACTGCTGCAAAATCACATCCGCACCGGCCGTGTACAGGGGCTTGTACTCGCCGCCCGCCGCCCGGTAGCCTGCCTGGCCCTGGCTGTACACAAAGGCCCAGTCACCGGTGAAGGCTCCGAAATATTCATACCCGTCATACAGCCCGGCGTGCTGGGTGACCACCACGGTGCCCTCCACCGGCTTCAGGGCGCGCAGCTGCGCTGTGCTCTGCGCAGAAGCCTGTTCTCCCGCGCAGCCGCAGGCCAACAGCAGCAGCGCCGCCGCCAGGGCCAAAACGCCTCGTTTTGCGCTCATGCGGTTTTCTCTCCTTTCAGCTGTTCCGGCGGTACAGCACATAGTTTGCATACTCGTCAAACTGCTGTTCGCCGCTCACGGCGGTGTACTGCTCATCCAGCAGCTGCTGCACCGTGTTTTCCACCGGTCCGGCCACCACCAGCCAGAGGGGCGGGTCCTGCCGCAGCGATTCATTGATCTCACTGCGCATGCCCGGGTCCTCGGCGGCCTGCCAGTCCTGATGAATGAAATACCTCTGGCAGGGCCGGATGTCCGTGGCCAGATACCACTGGGCATCCACATTGTAGCCCAGTACCGAATCCCGCTCTTCGGCCGGAATCACCGCTGCGGCAGACCGGGCGGCGTTGTTGTAATCCAGCACCTCATAGGGGTAACGGGCCATAAAGCTGTCCCCGCTCCAGCCGGGCAGGCGGACCAGCAGACTCACTGCCCACAGCCCGCACAGCACCGGCGCGGCCCAGGCCAGCCTTCGGCCCCTGCCGCCCCGCAAAAGCTCCGCTGCCAGCACAAAGGCCAGCGGAATCAGCGGGGTCACGATCATAAAGTAATGTACATAGGGGCGGTTGGTAAACAACACATACATGCTCAGCGCCGTACTCAGCAGCCCGCCCCAGGCCAGCAGGTCATTTTTCCTCCGGATCAGGCTGGCGATGCAGAGCACCGCCAGCAAAAACAGCGGCGCGCCGAAGTCGGTGAACACCCGGGTCAGGGTGCGTGCTGCCCACTGACTGCCCGCGTAATATTCCGCGATGGAAAATTCGGTGGCGTAAAAGATGTTGTAACCGATGGTGCCATAGAGCATATCCCCCAGCGAGCCCTTGCAGGCAAAATACACCGCGAAGGGGCCGGTAATGAGGGCGAAGCCGCCCACAAAACCGCCCATGTTGGCGAAGAGGTTCTTCCACTGGCGGCTCACCATCAGCGCCAGGGCGATCACCAGCACATAGCTGCACACCGCCACCGCACTGGTGACCCGCAGCATTAAAACGGCCCCAAAGGACACGCCGTACACCGCCGCCCACTGCCAGGGATGGGGCGCGGCCGGGTCGTCCCGGCGGGCAAGGCACCAGCGCGCCGCCAGATACAGGCTGATGGCCAGAAAGGGCAGGCTGTACTCCTCGGTCATGTTTCCCTCGTCAAAGGTGCGGGCCAGATAGACCAGCGCCAGCGCCGCAGCCCCCAGCGCCCAGGGACGGGGCAGGGCGGTGCGCCCCAGCCGGTACAGCCCCCATATGGCGGCGGCCAGGCTGACCGCCTGCACCACAAGAATCCCCGCCCGGCCGTGGAGCCAATAGCCCACCGCGTCCACAAAAAAGATCAGCGGACCCTTGTGGTCGAACAAAGCTGCATAGGGAGTGATCCCCTGGGCCCAGTACTTGCCGATGGTCTGGAAGATGGCGGAATCAAACCCGCAATATTCCGGGTACAAAAAGCTGGTGGAATAGGAAAACCGCAGCACGAACACCGCGGCCAGTGCCAGCACCGCCAGTGCGGCAGCGGCCAGCCGGGCGGTGCGGGGAATGGTCCTGTTCAAAAAGCACCCTCCTTTGTGGCTCAAAATCACGAAAAATCCTTTATCAGGGTAACACAAACCCCCGCAAAAGTAAACCAAACCGGCTGCTGGCAAAATTGTGCATAAATTATGCGCACGCTTTCTGTGAGAATCGTCAATTTTCCAACTGTAAAAGGAAATTTGTTTGCGCTATAATGTTTCTGGTTTTACAAGGCGGCCCCGGGCCGCCGCAGAGGGGGAATCGTTTTGAACAAGAAAATCACCGTTGCGGGGCACGAGTTCTCGCTGCTGGCCATGACCTGGCCGGTGTTCATCGAGCTGCTTTTGCAGATGCTGGTGGGCAACATCGACCAGATCATGCTCAGCCGCTACAACGCCACCGCCGTTGCCGCGGTGGGCAATGCCAACCAGATCATGACCACCCTGATCCTCACCTTCAACGTGATCAGTCTGGCGGCCACCATCATGCTCAGCCAGTATCTGGGCGCACGGGAATACGACAAGGTGGAACAGATCTACACCCTGGCCGTCTGTTTGAATCTGGTGGTGAGCCTGGTGATCACCGGCGGCCTGCTGCTGGGTGCGGACGGGCTGTTCAGCATCATGCAGGTGCCCATGGAGGCCCGGCCGGAGGCAAAGAGCTACCTGCTCATCACCGCTCTCAGCCTGCCCTGCCAGGCGCTGATGCTCACCTTCAGCGCCTTTCTGCGGGCCCACGCCAAGATGCTGGTCATCATGCTCAGCACCGGCGTGATCAACCTGATCAACATCGTGGGCAACACCGCCTTCATCTACGGCCTCGGCCCCATGCCCCGGCTGGGCGCGGCGGGCGCGGCCATCTCCACCAGCATCTGCCGCACCGCCGGTATGCTGATGATGATCTTCGCCTTCTTCCACACGGTGCAGAACGCCCGGGTGAGCCTGAAGGCGCTGCGACCCTTCCCCACCGGCCTGCTCAAGCGGTTCCTGGGCATCGGCCTGCCCGCCGGCGGCGAGGGTCTTTCCTACAATCTGTCCCAGTCCACCAGTCTGGTGTTTGTGAACCTGATGGGCACCTTCGCGGTGACCACCCGCATGTACTGTGCCATGTTCGCTCAGGTGTGCTATATGCTCATCAGTGCGGTGAGCCAGGCGGTGGCCATCGTGGTGGGCTACTGCGTGGGCGCGAAGGACTTCGACCAGGCGGACCGGCAGAACTGGAACGCGCTGAAAACCTTCACCCCCATCACCCTGATCATCGCGGCGGTGCTGGCGGTGTTCTCCCAGCCGCTGCTGAGCCTGTTCAGCAGTGACCCTCAGGTGATCGCCCTGGGCCAGAAGGTCATGATTGTGGAGGTCTTTCTGGAGCTGGGCCGCTGCTTCAACATCGTGATGGTGCGCAACCTGCAGGCGGTGGGCGACGTGCGCTTCCCGGTGCTGGTGGGCATCGCCAGCCAGTGGATCGTGGGCGTGGGCGTGGCCTGGCTGCTGGGCATCCACTTCGGTCTGGGTCTGGTGGGCGTGTGGATGGCCTTCGCCCTGGACGAAAACCTGCGGGCGGTGATTTTTGTCATCCGCTGGAAGCGGGGCGGCTGGCGGCGCATCAAAACCGTGTGACTGCATCAAAACAGGGAGCGTCCCTCGCCGGGGCGCTCCCTGTTTTATTGTTCTTCGCCGCTCTCCTCTTTGGGCGGGGTGTAGGGCTCGGTGGTGAAAAAGCCCAGCTTACTCTCGATCTCCTCCCGGCTGTGGCTTTCAAACTCCTCCTTCAGCCAGGCGATGGCCTGCGCCACCCCTTCCTCACCGAAGGCAAACCGCCGCTCCTTCACGTCCTTTGTTTTTTCCATGCACCAAACGCCCATCCAGCACCAGGCGGCCAGCTCGTCGCCGTCCCGCAAGACCTTATAGTTGAACTGGCCCGCATTGCCGGACACCGGGTTTTTATTCTTGTACCATTGCATGGGATAGTTGGGATAATTGAAATGGATCATGTTCACTTCTCCTTTGAATGGCCCAGCGCACGGGTATTTTCATCATTATAGGCCCTTTTTGCAAAAAATGCCACCAATTCAACCGGTTTTGTTGCCTGTACTTGCATCCCTGACCTGATTATATTACAATAAAAAACAAAACAATGACATCCGTCACCGTTTATTTTCTATTAAAGGGAGGCTCGGCGCCATGAGAATCGGCTGCCTGATTCTGGCCAGTGGCCAGGGCAAGCGCTTTGGCTCCAACAAGCTTCTGGCGGACCTGTGCGGCCGGCCGCTGCTGGCGCATACGCTGGACTGTTTGCCGTCCGGTGTGTTTGCCAAAACGCTGGTGGTCACCCGCTGGCCCCAGGTGGCGCAGCTGTGCGCAGCGCGGGGGGTTGCCTGCCTGCTGCACGACCGGGAGGACCGCAGCGATGTGATCCGCCTGGGCATCCGTTATATGGAAGGCATGGACGGCTGCCTGGTCTGCCAGGGCGACCAGCCCCTGTGCCGCCCGGCCAGCCTGGCCGCGCTGGCGCAGGCCTTTGAACGCCAGCCGGACTGCATCCACCGCCTTGCCTGGCAGGGGGTAGGTGCAAGCCCGGTGCTGTTCGGCGCGGCTCATTTTTCCGCGCTGGCCAGTCTGCCCCCCAAAACCGGCGGCAGCGCCGTTCTGAAGCGCTTTCCCCGGCAGATCCGGCTCACCGAAGCCCAGTCGCCCTGCGAGCTGTGGGACGCCGATACCCCCCAGGCCCTGGAGCGCATTGCCCGGGCTCTGCAGTCTCCCCCGTTACCATGATCCCCAAAGGAGTGTCCCCTTCATGCTGTTTGCCATCTTCGACACGCAGCCTGCCGATGCCCGGCGTCTTTCCGGCCTGCTTCAGGACTATCTGGAGCAGCGCGACCTTCACTGCCGGGTGGAGCAGTTCAGCCGCCCGGAGCTGCTGCTGGAATTCTGCCGCAGCTATGCCTGTACTGCCGTATTCCTGCAGGTGACTGCCGCGGGATGCCCCAATCTGGAGATCGCCAGCCGCCTGCGGGCACTGAGCCCGGAAACCCCGGTAATCCTGACCTCGGATTCTTTGGACTGCGCGCCGGACGGCTACCAGGTGCGAGCCTTTGCCTACCTGCTTACCACCCGCCTGCCGGAAAGCTTCTCCGCCTGTATGGACAGCCTGTGGGAGACGCTGTTCTCCGCTGCCAACACCCTTTGCCTGCGGGCGGACCGGGAGGACGTGTTTCTGCCGCTGGAGCAGATCCGCTATTTTGAGGCATCCGGCCACACGGTCACCGCTCACTTTTCCGCATCGGCGCTCTGGAGCACCCGGACCTTTCGGGTATCGATTCAGGAAATCGCCGACCGGCTGGAGGGCCGGGGCTTTCTGCGGGTGCAGCGCAGCTTCGTGGTGAACCTGCGGTATGTGGACCGGTTTTCCAACTACATGGTCATCCTGAAAGACGGGCAGCGCATCCCGGTGAGCGTCAAGCACTTCTCCCGACTGCGCCAGGAGTTCCTGCACTGGCAGAAGGGCTGAGGCACTCCCGCTTTTCCGTGGGCGAAAACCCGTGTTTTGTGTCGCATCGCCTTGATTCTGTGCATTTTTTGTTCTTTATTCCGTAAAATGCGTTATAATAATGGTACGCAGTTCCGATTTGGGCGGAACTGCGGGGAATTGCACGATCTCTTCGGAGTCGGTCAAGGGAACACAGGCCGCCGCATACCCGCTTCGGGTACGCGGCGGCCTGTGTTTTTCCCTCCTTTTTTATTCCCGGCTTACTGCATCCGGCTGCCGTAGCGGCGCAGCACCGCCTCCAGCACGCCGCCCGCCACCGCCCGGGCCTTGTCCGAGATGGTGGTGTAGTCGGCCTCCCGGCCACGGGGGTCCACGTCGCCGCACTTGAAGCCCGGCGTGACCTGGATACCCTCGTGCAGCATGCCCCGGATCATGCCGGGAATCTGCACCTTCAGCTCCTCGCCGTTCACCCGGGCCACCGTCTGCCCGGCTTCCACCAGATCGCCGATGGCGCACAGCGGCTCAAACCGGCCGCTGACGGTGCTGCGAATGATCCGCTCGCCGGTGTAGCCCATAATATTGCCGGGCAGGCCGGAGTTGGGGGCGGCGGGGCCCTGTTCGATCACCCGGCCCAGACGGTGGCCGCGCTTGGTCTCCACCACATAGTGGCAGTCCTGCCCGGCGCAAAAGCCTGGCCCCACCCCGATCACCAGCGGTGCGTCCGCAAGGGTGGTGCCCAGGTTCTTCTTGGCCAGCACCGCGTCCACCACCGCGGCGGGCTGCAGAGCGGCAATGCACGCGCCCTCCGGGTCCGGGATCACCGCCACGCAGCGCTTTGCCAGTGCCGCCCGGGCAGCATCCACATCCGGGCAGGCCAGGGCGGTTACGCCCTCCACGGTGTACTGCCCTTCCTCCAGCGCGGTGGAGAAGGCCACCGTGCGGCGGATGCAGGTAGGCTGGGGCAGGTCGGTCATGACCACGTCAAACCCGCACTGCCACAGCCGCCAGCCGATGCCGGTGGCAATGTCTCCGGCGCCTCGAATCACAATCAGCATATCGATTCCTCTTTCCATTCCTTTTTCTGCAAAGCGGCGCTCACCACGCGGGCGCTGCTTGTTTCTTTTACAGCCCGCACCACCCGGCTCAGGTCCGCTTGTTCACAGAGATCGCTCTGGTTCAGCAGGATCACAAACCGCCGCCCTTCGCTGCCTTTGGCCAGGCCCCAGGGCTCGGCAGCCAATCGGGCCAGCAGCTCGGGCGTCACCGGCCGGTCCGGGTCCGTTTCCAGCCGCCGGGCGGCCAGCTCAGCCCGGAAGCACACCTCCTCCAAAGGTCTGCCCAGGCTGGAAAGCCCCAGCACCGCCACCACCAACCCGGTTTGGGCGGGCAGGGCAGGCTCCTTTTTCCCGGGGGTCTTGCAGGGCAGACGGCGGGAACCGTCCGCCTCGGCCAGCACATAGTCCGCCAGAGTCAAAAAGTCCTCCATCTGCTTGTCGCTCACCCCGGTCAGCTTGCCCCGCTCATCCATCGGCCCGGCGGCCACCGCCAGCCCGGTCCGCTCCAGCGCCGCTGCAATGCCTGCCGTATCCTCCGGCGAAAACACCGGGCCGTAGCGCTGCTCGTCCGGTGGGAACATATGGGTGGTAGTGGTCACAATCACCCGCTTGCCCGCTTTGGCCAGCTCTTCGGCCAGGGTCAGCATAGCAGTGGTCTTGCCACCCGCCCCCACCAGCGCGGTCACCCCGGGGCGCACCCCCAGAAGACTGCTCAACGTCTCGTTCATCGCCCGCTCCTTTCCCCGTTTTCCGGCATTCGTTGTGTAACTTTCAGTATAACGAAAACCCGCCGCCTGTGCAAGGGGCCTGCCGCCGGGTTTTGCTTGTAACCGGCCCCAAACCGCCGTATAATAAAAGGGCAAAATTCCGGCCGCAAAAGGAGGACCCGCCATGGAGGACCGCGACCTTATTTTTGAGACTGTATCGCTCGCGGGCGAGATCCTGCTGGCCTCCGGGGCCGAGATCTCCCGGGTCAGCGATACCATGGAGCGCATCGCCCGGGCCTACGGCAACCCCGGCCTGGACACCTTTATTTTAAGCAACGGCGTGCTGCTGTCCACCGGGGGCGGTTCCCGCAGCTACCGGGCACGGGTACGGCACATTCCTCTGGGCGGCGGGCGGCTGGACCGGATCGACGCGGTGAACCAGCTCTCCCGGGAGATCGAGCTGGGGCTGCACACCCCCGCCGAGGCCCATGAGCGGCTGGAGGCCATCCGGACCATGCCCTCCAAGCCACGCTGGCAGCAGGTGCTGGCCTCGGGAATCGGCAGCGGTTCCTTCGGCTATCTGTTCGGCGGCACCGGCCGGGACGCGGCCGCCGCTTTTCTGTGCGGGCTGGTATTATATCTTTACTTTTTGTATCTGGTGCGTGGCCGTCTTTCCAAGATCGCCATGAACATCAGCGGCGGGGCGCTGGTCACCCTGTGCGCGCTGATCCTGACCCATCTGGGGCTGGGCAGCAATCTGGAGATGGTCACCGCCGGTGCGGTGGTACCGCTTCTGCCCGGCGTGGCCTTCACCAACGGCATCCGGGACATTGCCGACGAGGACTATATCTCCGGCAGCGTGCGCCTGCTGGACGCAGTGCTGGTGGTGGCCTGCCTGGCCCTGGGCGTGGGCGCGGTAATGGCCGCCTATACCGCATGGGGGGTGTGAGCATGCAGCGTTTTCTTTGCGAGGTACTGGCGGCGGGCATCGGCACCGCAGCCTTCGCCCTGATCTTTCATGTGCCCAACCGGTATTATCTGCGCTGCGGCATCACCGGCTCGGCGGGCTGGCTGGTTTACCTGCTGTTCAAGCCCTTCTGGGGGGTTCTGCCCGCCATCTTTCTGGCCACCTTCGCGGTGCTGTGCATCTCCCGGTTTTCGGCGGTGCAGATGCGCTGCCCGGCCACCATCTTTCTGATCTCCGGCATCTTCCCGCTGGTGCCCGGTCTCGGCATCTACCAGACCGCCTACGCCATGGTGAACAACGCCACTGCCGAGGCCGGTCAGATCGGCTTTACCACCCTGAAAACCGCCATTGCCATGGTGCTGGCCATCCTGCTGGGGCTGGAGCTGCCGGGCAGCTGGTTCCGCCGCCTGGCCGCCCACTGGACCAAGTGACCCTTTGTTGAGGTACCGTCTATGATCGACCTTGCCCACCTGGAAAAATACCGGGAGAACAACCGCCTGGAGGCCAAGCGCGCTCAGGGCGGGCTGCCCCGCAGCATCTGGGAGACCTATTCCGCCTTTGCCAACTCCTTCGGCGGGCTGATCCTGCTGGGGGTCATCGAGACCGAAAACAAAACCCTGGCCTCGGTACCTCTGCCGGACCCGGAGGAGCTGGTGCGCCAGTTCTGGCAGATTGTCAACGACCCGACCCGGGTAAGTGCCAACATTCTGCGCCCCACCGACGTATGGGTGGACGAGAGCGGCGGCAACCGGATTGTAATTATCCACGTACCCCGTGCAGGCCGCCAACACCGGCCGGTGTATCTGGGCACCGACCCCTTCTCCGGCGCCTACCGCCGGGGCGGTGAGGGGGACTATCATTGCTCTGCCGAGGAGGTTCGGGCCATGATGCGGGATCAGGCGGACCTGCCCCGGGATCTGACTCCGTTGGAGGGGCTGGACCAGCGTGCCCTCTGCCCCGACGCGGTGACCCGCTACCGGGCCCGCCTGCTGCGCTGCCGCCCCGGCCATGTGTGGGGCGAGCTGAGCGACGCGGGCCTGCTGCTGCGGCTGGGGGTACTGGCTCGCTCCAGGGAAGGAACCCTCTGCCCCACCGCCGCCGGACTTCTGCTGCTGGGTGAGGCATGGGCCATCCGTTCGGTGTGGCCCCATTTCAGCCTTTCCTACCGGGAGCAGCTGCAGCCCGGCCTTGCCTGCCGCCTGCGCTCGGACGGAACGGACTGGAACGGCGCGCTGTTCGATTTTTATTTCGCGGCGGCTCACCGCATCTGCGCCGACCCCCGCCTGCCCGCTGAGCCGGATCATCCGGTGCAGCTGGCAGTGCGTGAGGCGCTGGCCAACGCCCTGATCCACGCGGACTACCAGGACCGCCGGGGCCTGACCATTGAAAAGCGGGGCCACCGGCTTTACATCACCAATCCGGGCTGCTTTCCCATGGAGCCGGCCAGCGCCCTGGCCGGCGGCGTAAGCGACGCCCGCAACCCCGGCTTAAGCGAGCTGTTCCGGCTGGTGGGGGTGGGCCGGCGGGCGGGCAGCGGCCTGCCCCAGATCCAGGCGGTATGGCGGCTGCAGGGCTGGGAGGAGCCTTCCATCCGGGAAGAGCTGTGCCCCGGCGCCACCTGCCTGCGCCTGACCTTTGCGCCCCGGCCCGCGCTGCCGCCCCGGCCCGCTGCCAGCGGCAGCCAGGCTCTGCTGGAATACCTCACCGACCATGTGAGCGCCAGCCCTGCCCAGCTGGCCGGTGCGCTGCACATGACTTCCAGTCAGGTGTGCCGGATGCTGGCCCGGCTGGCCACCATCGGCGCGGTGGAACCTGCCGGAAAAAACGCCTGGCAGTTAAAAAGCTGAACCAAATAAGGAAGCCCCGGCCGTATCCAAAGGATACGGCCGGGGCCTTTTTATTGCATTTCCGCGTATTGGAGACGCATCAGCTCCACAAACCGGCGCAGCACCGGGTTGCCCTTCAGGGTCTTATAATACATGCCGAAGGAGAGCGGCTCCACCCCGGCCAGCGGCCGCAGCACCAGCTCCGGGTCCGGAGGTGCCAGCAGGCGGGGCATCAGCGCCAGGCCAAACCCGGCCTTCACCAGGGTGATCACCGCCTCCGGCGACTCGCCGAAGAACAGCTCGCCCGGCGCGCGCTCGCCCAGCAGCTGCGCCTGCGTCTGCGCAAGGCTGCGGGGAGCCTTGCGGGGATCGCCCAGCACAAGCCGCTGCCCCCGCAGCTGCTCCAGACTCAGCGGTCCTCCTCCCTCCAGTGCCTGCGGGCGAGTGGTCACGCAGACCATAGGCGTTTTTTCCAGCTCCACATAAATGCCGGGCACCTTTTTCGCCGCGTTCTCCTGAAAGCTCAGAATCACATCCACATGCTCCTCCTCCAGAATACGGTACAAAAAGTCGTAGGGCACCACCTGCAGCCGGGGGTGCAGGTTGGGATAGCTCTGGGCCAGCTGCCGCAGCGGCTCGTGCAGGCTGAACAGATGGGTGTAGCCGTGGCAGCCCACCGAAAGCTCACAGATTTCCCCCGTCGCCGGGTCCTCAAACCGCTTTTTTGCCCGCATGGCAATGGTCATCATGCCATTGGCGTCGTGCAGAAACAGCCGCCCCGCCTCGGTGAGCTCCACACTGCGGGTGGTACGGCGGAAGAGCTTTGTGTTCAATTCCTCCTCCAGCGAGCGGATCTGATGGGTCACCGCAGGCTGGGTAATGTTCATCCGCTGGGCGGCCCGGGCAAAGTTCAGCGTCTCGCTCACTGCCAGAAAACAGGCCAGCTGAAAGGTATTCACCGCGCATTCCTCCCATTTCGATTAATAAATTTTGTTTATTAATAATAACATTTTCTGAATTCACTTGCAACCGGATCGGTTCTATAATAGAACGTGTGCAGACGCTGCTCTGCGCCCAAAAACAGCTGCAATGCAATGATAAGTTCCACAAGGAGGAATGACTATGATAAAAACCCTGATGCGGCAGATCGGCCGCTACCGGGCGGACTCCCTGCTTGCTCCCCTGTTCACTGCCCTGGAAGTGCTGATGGAGGTTCTGATTCCCTTCATCACCGCCGCCATCATCGACAAGGGCATTGAGGCGGGGTCGCTGCACGAAGTCTATCACTACGGCATCATCATGCTGGTGCTGGCCTTTATCAGCCTGGCCTGCGGCGTACTGGCCGGGCGCTTTGCTGCCCGGGCCTCGTCCGGCTTTGCCTGCAACCTGCGGGACGGCATGTATGAAAACATCCAGACCTTTTCCTTTTCCAACATCGACAAATTCTCCACCTCGGGCCTTGTGACCCGCATGACCACCGACGTGACCAACCTGCAGAACGCCTACCAGATGATTCTGCGCATCGCGGTGCGCGCGCCCCTGATGCTCATCTGCTGCATGGCCATGTGCTTCTTCATCAACCTGCGGCTGAGTCTTGTCTTCCTGGCGGCCATTGTGGTGCTGGGCGGCGCGCTCATCCTCATCATGCGCCGCACCATTCCCGTCTTCGACCAGGTGTTCCGCCGGTACGACGATCTGAACGCCAGCGTGCAGGAGAACGTGAGCGCCATCCGGGTGGTGAAGGCCTATGTGCGTGAGGAGCACGAGACCGAAAAATTCACCAAGGCCGCGCAGAACCTGTACAACCTGTTCGTAAAGGCCGAAGGCCTGCTGGCTCTGAACAACCCGGTGATGATGCTGGTGGTTTACGGCTGCATCATCGCCCTGTCCTGGTTCGGCGCCCACTTTGTTGTGGCGGGCAGCCTGACCACCGGCGAGCTCACCTCCCTGTTCAGTTATGTGATGGGCGTTTTGATGTCGCTGATGATGCTCTCGATGGTTTTCGTTATGGTGACCATGAGCGCCGCCAGCGCCCACCGTATCGCCGAAGTGCTCACCGAAACCCCGGACATCACCAGCCCCGCCAACGCGGTGCACGAGATCGCCGACGGCAGCATCGACTTTGACCATGTGAATTTCTGCTACAAGCACGGCTCCACCGGCGAGGATACCCTGCACGACATCGACCTGCACATCAAGAGCGGCGAGACCATCGGCATCATCGGCGGCACCGGCTGCGGCAAATCCAGCCTGGTGAACCTGATCAGCCGCCTGTACGACGCCACCGAAGGCTGCGTCAAGGTGGGCGGCCGGGATGTGCGGGAGTACGACACCGAAGCCCTGCGGGACCAGGTGGCTGTGGTGCTGCAGAAGAACGTGCTGTTCAGCGGCAGCATTCTGGATAACCTGCGCTGGGGCAAGGAGGACGCCACCGAAGAGGAGTGCCGCCAGGCCTGCATCCAGGCCCAGGCGGATGAGTTCATCCAGCGCCTGCCGGACGGCTACAACACCCACATTGAACAGGGCGGCTCCAACGTGTCCGGCGGCCAGAAGCAGCGGCTGTGCATCGCCCGGGCCCTTTTGAAAAAGCCCAAGGTGCTGATTCTGGACGACTCCACCAGCGCGGTGGACACTGCCACCGACGCCCGCATCCGCGAAGCCTTTGCCCAGGCCATTCCCGGCACCACCAAGCTGATCATTGCCCAGCGTTTCTCCTCGGTGCAGAACGCCGACCGGATCGTGGTGCTGGACGACGGGCGCATCAGCGATGTGGGCACCCACGATCAGCTGATGGAATCCAGCCCCATTTACCGGGAAATCTACGAAGCCCAGACCCAGGGCGGCGGCGACTTTGACCAGCCCAACGGCTGATGGCCTGAACGAGAGAAGGTGTGTTTATGAATCCGAAATTTGAAAAGCGGCCCAGCCCCGGCCCCACCCTGGCCCGGGTGCTGCGCTACATGATCCATTCCTACCGCTTCCAGTTCGCGGTGGTTCTCATCTGCATTCTGGGGTCTGCCCTGGCCACTTTGCGGGGCACTCTGTTTCTGCAGTCCCTGATCGACGACTACATTCTGCCCCTGGCTCAAAGCGGCGGCGGCGACTTCGGCCCCCTGGCCCGTGCGCTGGTCTCGCTGGCCTGCGTCTACGCGGTGGGCATCCTGTGTGCCTACGGCTACAACCGCATCATGGTAAACATCAGCCAGGGCACCATGCGGCGGCTGCGTGTGGAGCTGTTCACCCGCATGGAGTCCCTGCCCATCCGCTACTTTGACACCAACGCCCACGGCGACATCATGTCCGTTTACACCAACGATGTGGACACCCTGCGCCAGCTCATGAGCCAGAGCCTGCCCCAGATGATCAACTCGGGCGTAACCATCGCCGCCACCTTCATCAGCATGGTGGCGCTGAACATCCCCCTGACCCTGATCACCCTGGTGATGGTGGCGATCATGCTCATGGCCGCCTCCAAGCTGGGCGGCCGCTCTGCCGCCTACTTCGCTCACCAGCAGGCAGACCTGGGCAAGGTGAACGGCTACATTGAAGAGATGATGGACGGCCAGAAGGTGGTCAAGGTCTTCTGCCATGAGGAGAAGAGCCTGGAGGGCTTCCGCCAGCTGAACGAGCAGCTGCGCCAGAGCGCGGACAACGCCAACAAGTTCGCCAACATCCTGATGCCCGTGAACGCAAACCTGGGCAACATCAGCTATGTGCTGTGCGCGGTGGCAGGCGCGGCCCTGGCCTTGAACGGCTGGGGCGGTCTGACCCTGGGCGCACTGGTCTCCTTTTTGACCCTGAACAAGAACTTCACCCAGCCCGTGACCCAGATCAGCCAGCAGCTGAACAGCGTGGTCATGGCCATGGCGGGCGCCCAGCGTGTATTCGACCTGATGGACCAGCAGCCCGAGGAGGACAAGGGTTATGTAACCCTGGTGAATGCCAAAGAGAACGCGGACGGCACCCTCACCGAATGCGCCGAGCGCACCGGCCTGTGGGCCTGGAAGCACCCTCACCACGACGGCACCCTCACCTACACCCGGCTGCAGGGCGACGTGGTGTTCAACCATGTGGACTTCGGCTACGACGAGCGCAAGCTGGTGCTGCATGAGATCGACCTGTTCGCCACCCCGGGCCAGAAGATCGCCTTCGTGGGCTCCACCGGCGCGGGCAAGACCACCATCACCAACCTGATCAACCGCTTTTACGACATTGCCGACGGCAAGATCCGCTACGACGGCATCAACATCAACAAGATCAAAAAATCCGACCTGCGCCGCAGCCTGGGCATGGTGCTGCAGGACACCCACCTGTTCACCGGCACCGTGATGGAGAACATCCGCTACGGCCGGCTGGATGCCTCCGACGAGGAGTGCGTTGCCGCCGCCAAGCTGGCGGGTGCTGACCGGTTCATCCGTCATCTGCCCGAGGGCTACAACACCCTGCTCACCGGCGACGGCGCAAACCTTTCCCAGGGGCAGCGGCAGCTGCTGGCCATTGCCCGGGCCGCAGTGGCGGACCCGCCGGTGCTGATTCTGGACGAAGCCACCAGCAGCATCGACACCCGCACCGAGGCACTGGTGCAGCAGGGCATGGACGCCCTGATGACCGGCCGCACCACCTTCGTGATTGCTCACCGGCTCTCCACCGTAAAAAACGCCGACTGCATCATGGTACTGGAACAGGGCCGCATCATCGAGCGGGGCACCCACGACCAGCTGATTGCCCAGAAGGGCCGCTACTACCAGCTGTACACCGGCAACGCCATCGGGGCGTGACCGGCCAATTTCCAAACGAAAACGCCCGCGGGCACCGGAATTTCCGGCGCCCGCGGGCGTTTCCCGTTATGAGGGAAGGAGAGAGATGGGATGATTGGTCAGATTGGCCGGATGCGATAGCTCGCCAGCTGCCGCCCGCCCACGGTCAGCAGGGTTCGGGTGCCCTGCTGTTCCTCTCCGGCGGGGTTTGCAGCCAGATCCTCCGGGCGCACACAGGCTTCAAAGCCGGTGTGCAGCGGTACCTGCTGCGGCTGCATCAAGGGATTGTACAACCGCAGCAGATACCCTCCGTCCTCGTATTCCAGGCCGGAGAACTGCACCGGGCCCGCAAGGCTCAGCAGCAGACGGCCGGTGCTTTCCGCCGTGCTCTGGCGGGCAAACACCGGCGCGCGCAGCGCCAGCGGGTGGACCGGCGAATGGTTGGAACGGCCGTAGATCAGGCCGTATTCAAACTGCCCCTCGCCCTGGCACTGGGCCTCCGGCGTGGGGTAGCCCGGGCCTGCGCCGCAGCCGCGCGCCGTCCAGCTTTGCCAGCGGGGTGCCGGTCTGCTTGGCCAGGGCGCAGGCCTCGCCCGCAATCTGACCCATGTCGGTGAGGGTGGGCTGGATGCGGATGCTGGCCTGCATCAAAAAGCTGGTGGAGATGCAGCGCCCCGCCACAATCAGGTTCTCGGCCTGGTTGGTGACCAGGCTGCGGTAGGGAATTTCGTAGTATTCGCCGGGGGTGTATTCCTTCCAGTCGGCGGCCTTGCCTGCGGCGGCATGTACGTCCATGTACCAGTCGCCCTTCACCACGCCGTCCGCAAAGCGGGCCCGGTTCATGTAGTCCTGCTCGTCCAGCAGGTACTTGCCCTGGATGCGGTAGGACTCCCGGATGCCCAGCATGGAGGCCTCCCGCAGCAGGAAGGCCTGCTCGAAGCCGGGCATGTACTTCTGCAAAAAGCGCACCAGCCGGCGGATCATCTGCCGCCCCTGCTGGAAGGCCTGGGAGCGGGCCCGGGCCGAGGTGTTTTTGGTCACGCCCACGATGTGGGGGCAGTTGAAGCTCATGCAGCCGGGCTTGCCGGGCACGGTGAAGCACTGGTAGTAGCGCAGGTCCATGGGCTGCAAAACGCCCTCCTCCACACCCTTCTGGAACAGAGGCTCCAGAGCAAAGCCCTTGCCGCCCACCATGGCGGATTCAAAGAACTCACCGGGCTGCATGGGGCAGAAGGTGTCGTGGATGGAGGTGCAGTAGGCGCGGTATTTCTCCACGTC
Organism: Allofournierella sp. CML151; assembly: GCF_027853465.1. Classification (NCBI taxonomy): domain Bacteria; kingdom Bacillati; phylum Bacillota; class Clostridia; order Eubacteriales; family Oscillospiraceae; genus Allofournierella; species Allofournierella sp. CML151. The sequence continues at coordinate 22,879 of NZ_JAPNNW010000014.1, forward strand.
GATGCCGCCCATCTCAAAGCGCATGGTCACGCACTGGTTGTTGCCCTCCTCGTCGCCGCTGGCGCAGGGCACGCCGCTCAGCCGGGCCAGCACCGCGTCGCCGCTGGCATCCACAAAATGGTCGGCCACAATGGCCATGGCCCGCCCCTCGGCGAACACCACCGCGTAGCGGATGCGCCCATCCTCCAGGCACACGTCGGTGAGGCAGGCGTCATACAGAATCTCGCCGCCGTTTTCCAGCAGCATCTGCTCCAGGCAGTAGCTCATATCCTCGCCGCCGAACCAGATGCCCTTGTTGTAGCGGTGATGGGTCTGCACGCCCATGGCCTGCAGCCGCTCGTCGATCTGGGCCAGAAGCTCCATGTGCTCCACGTTGGAGTTCATCATGGGCATAACCAGCGCGTTCACTGCCGTGCCGCCCAGAGCGGTGGCCTTTTCCACCACCAGGGTGGAGCAGCCCAGCTGGGCCGCCCGGATGGCCGCCGCAGCACCCGCGGTACCGCCGCCGATCACGGCCACGTCATACCGGCCATAGACCTCCAGCGGGATGCCCCGGTGTAAAATGCTATCCATCGTTCATGCTCCTTTCACGCTTTGCTCGGCCTGCTGGCAGAGCCTCAAAAAAGCCTTGGCCCGATTCTCGTCTTCCTCGTTCAGCAAAAGCCAGTCCCACGCGAGGGGATGGCAGGGGCTGGCACACACCGCCCGGGCAAAGGTGTGGGCCGCAATCTCCCGCAGGCTGCGCACCGCCCGGGGCCGGCGGATCACCCCCAGCAGCCGCACTTCCACCGGCTTGCTGGTCAGGCTCACGTCGCCCCCGCCGCAATGTTCCAGATGATGATAAAACTCATGGGCCAGATGCAGCTGCTCCAGCTGTTCCATGGTCACCGGAATGCCCCGCCTTTGGGCCGCCGCCCGGATCTTTTCCAGCGTGGGGCGGTACAGGCGGACCACCGGTCCCCGGCCGTTTTCCGCCGGGCAGTATTCCGAGTGGATGTCCATGGGCGGAGTCTCTTCGCTCCGGCACACCTCCACCCTGTCTTTCTCCAGCCGCCGGGTGAGTTCAGGCAGAGTCCATTGCTCCGCCGCCTGCTGCCCGGCCCGGATGCCCTGCCGGATGTAATAGCCGTATTGTTCCGGCAGGATGCGGCCGAACACCGGGTCCTGCCGCAGCAGCACCAGGGCAAAGGCCTCGCCGGAAAGGCATTGCAGCTGCTCCCAATCACTCATGCGCGGCCACCGCGATGATGCGGGCGTCCTCGGGCAGAGTCTCGCATTCCATCTTCGCCAGCGACAGCAGCTGCTCCTTGTTGGTCACGCCGCTCAGGTCGGCGGATTTCTGCCCGAAATACAGGTAGGTTTTGGGCAGGGTCGCACCCGCGTCCGAGAAGCGGGTGTTGGCCTCGATGAAGCGCACAAAGCGGCCGTCCATCTCGCTTTTTTCAAACTCCAGAATCTCGCCCGCGCCCTTCTGCAGGCGTACCACGCCCTCGTCGTCCGCCACGCGCAGCGAGGGCTTGCGCATCTTCAGAAGGCCCCACAGCTTTGCGCTCATGGTCTCCAGCCGGTAGGCGTGCCAGCGGCCGGTGTGAGCCTCGCTGGCGATCTCGGCCCCGCCAGTCACCGATTCCCGCACGATCTGGGCCAGCTCCTCCCGGGTCTTGGCCTTTTCGCTCAGGTCCTTGGTGCGCAGCTCGGTGGCGCCGGTGGCGATGGCCCGCAGAATGTTCTTCTGGGCGTCGATCTCAATGGTGATCTCCACAGTCTCGGGGTTTGCGCCGGCCTTGACCACCTCGTCCATAATGTCGGCGCGGATCTTCTTGATGTCCTCCTGGGTGGGGTTGCTCACGTTGCGCTCCAGCTGCTCGCGCACCAGCGCCAGGGCTACGCCGATGGTGGAGATGTAGGGCGCATTCTTGGCCACCTGCCAGCGCACACCCATCTTCTCGCCCAGGTAGGGGGGCACCACGCAGGCGGAACCGCCGCCGCCCACAAAGCGGATCAGCTGCTTGTTCAGCTGGTAGTCTTCGATCAGGCCGTCCACAATGACCTTCACCTTCTCGGAGGCGATGTCCATGGCGCGGCGGCAGGCCTCCTCGGCGGTCATGCCCACCTCACGGCCCAGCGCCTCCCAGGCCAGGCGGGCGGATTCCAGGTTGCCCCGGGCGTAGTCGCCCTCGGGCACATAGCCCAGCAGGTTGGCCGCACCCGCCAGAGTCAGCGCGTACTCCTTGCCCCCGGCGCAGCTTACCACCGCGTAGTGGGGCAGGTCCTCCGGGCGGGGAGCCACCAGCTTGACCTGGGCGTCCTTCAGGTTTTCCGGCGCGGTGAACACCTCGTATTCCTTTTCGGCGATGTGGGCCGAGCGGGGACCAACGTCGGTGATCTTGCCGTTCTCCACCACGATCATGGAGCCGCCCGCAACGCCCAGGGTGCGCACGTCCAGCGAATTCAGATACAGCTTGCGGCCGCCCACCTGGGCGTTCTGGATCATTACCTTGCCGTCCTTGATGACCGAGATGTCGGTGGAGGTGCCGCCCACCTCGAAGAAGATGCCGTCGGTGATCTTTTCATACATCAGCGCACCGGCGACGCCCGCGGCCAGGCCGGACAGCATGGTCAGGATGGGGCGCTTGCGCACCTCGTCCACGCTCATCACGCCGCCGTCGCAGCGCATGATCATCAGGGGCTTCTTGATGCCGGTCTGCTTCACCGAGGCCTCGGTCATGTTGGCCGCTTCCATCATCTTGGGGATCAGCGCCGCGTTCACCACAGCGGTGCGGGTGCGGGCCTGCAGGCCGTACAGCTGGGAAATCTCATAGCCGCCGGTGGCCATCAGCTCCTTTTCCTGGGCGCGGCGGATCACCCGGATTTCGTCTTCCGGGTTGTCCACCGAGTAGGACTTGGAGGCCACGATCACCTGGGCCTGGCCGTCCAGCAGCGTCTGGATGGCGGCGTCGATGGATTCGTCGGTGAGCTTGGCGGTGTCCAGATAGGTGTGTACGGTGTTCAAAAACTTGCCGGGGGCCAGCTCGATGCGGCCCACCTTGGTCTCACCCTTGGCCCGCTCACCCTCCAGGCCGGTGCCCATGCCCACAATGCCCACCTGGGCCACGTCGCCCTCCAGCAGGGCGTTGGTGGCCTGGGTTGTGCCGTGGGCGATGAACACCACATCGTCCGGATCGATGTGATTCTCCGCCAGCACCTTGCGGATGACCTGGACGATGCCTTCCGCCACGCCCTTTTCCGCGTGGTGGGTGGTGGGGATCTTTGCCTTGGCGATCACCTCATAGCTGCTGTTGTCGATCACGACGGCGTCGGTGAAGGTGCCGCCCACGTCGATGCCGATCCGAACTTTATTGCCCATGATAGTTTTCCTTTCTGTATCTGTAAAATGGTTTCTGATATGCGTTTGGGAGAAACCGGCGCCCCGATTTCTCCCAAACAACTGGTCGGTCTGATAACCTGATTAGAAGTAAAACACTGCGGTGTACACCAGAGCCACAAAGGTCGCGAAGATGGTGTAGGGCAGGGTGGACTTCAGGATCGCGTTCACGTCCACCTTGGCGTAATCGGCCACGATCACGTTCTGGGTGTTGGTGGGGTCGGAAACGCCCTGCACCACGCCGGTGGCGCGCAGCGCGTTACCCACGGCAGCGGGGCTCATGGTACCGGCAGCCAGCATGATGTTGGCCAGGCCAGAGCCCAGGCCGTAGGAGTTCAGAGGTCCGCGGTACAGCGCCAGGGGCGACAGGATGGTGAAGGCGATCACGTAAACCACGGCGGAACGGGGCATGATGGCGCCGATCAGGGGCTGCATCAGGGCCACGGTAGCCTCGGCGGACACGCCGTTCAGCAGGATGCCGATGCCGATCATCAGAGCGGTTACGCCGGCCACGTCCTGGATGCCCTCCACCAGAGAGGAGGAAGCAACCTGGATGATCTGGCGGGGATTGGTTACCAGGATGGTGTAGATCACAGCGATGATCAGGCTCAGCTCAGCGGTGAACTGGAACACGAATACCAGCAGAATGGGCACCAGAGGAGCCAGCAGAGCAAAGACGTTTACTTCCTTGGTTTCGCCTGCGGCGGGCTTGGCCCAGTAGCTCTTGCCGCCGGTGCGCTTTACGTTCAGCAGCACATAGGCCACGATGGCAACCACACTGGCAATGCCCATTACGATGGAAGCGCTCTTGATCATATCCATGTCCATGCCGATGGTATCCACATAGAACTGGTAGTTGGCCACGTTGAACAGGCCGCCGGTGCTGATGCCGAACAGCACCAGGCCGGCTGCGACCACAGGCTGAATGCCCGCGGAGAGCATGAGGGGAATCACGATGGTGGACACCATGATAACGGGGCCCGCGCCGCCGATGGCAGAGAAGATCAGTGCGGTGGCAGCGGTGAGCACGAAGGCGATGGCGTAGGGCTTATCACCGGCCAGCTCCGCAGCCTTGCGGATGATGGCATCGGAAATGCCCTGCTTCTGAATCACTTTTGCGAACATGCCGCCGAAGATGGTGGCAATGATGGTGCCTGCCAGACGGGAAGCGCCCGAGCCGATCACGTAGCTCATGATGGTCTGGCCGCCCTCCTCGGCGGGAGTCATGAAGGGAACACCCGCGATGACCGCGGTCAGAACGCCCAGCAGAGGCAGCGCCAGGATGGTGGGCAGCTTTTTGGCCACCATCAGGCCTACGAATACCGCAAAGGCTACCAGGATCAAAATGACCCGAATACTTAAAATTTCACCCATTTTAATGTTTCTCCTTTCAATATGAATCCATACCAAAGGCTCCCGCTTTTGCGGTCACCTTTCCCCCTGTGTGCCTGCCGCATCCCTCCTTTGTGGACGTTTCTCCTCACACGGCGTTATGTACGCCAAGTTATCCCGATCTCGAACAATCGATTCCAGGGGAACCATATCTCAAACCTCGCCGAAGCAAGGTCCGAAAAACTCGACGGAAGCCGCTCACGCCAGTGCTCCAGCAGCCGCTGCCGGGCGAATTCGCCATACTTCCGGGCGCCTGTGCCCAAATCAAAATAGCTCAGGCCGTCCTGCTGCACCCGGCACAGCACCTCGGCGCGAACCAGCGCCTGGTAGAGTCCGTCATCCAGCAGATGGTACAGCAGGTTGCGCCGCAGCTGGGCCCGGTCCTGCCCGGCCAGTGCGAACACGCCCTGCGCCAGAGTGGTGCCCAGCGTGTTGCAGGCGGTGTTCCAGCCCTTGTAGGAAACCAGCCTTTCCAGCAGGCCCGCCTTATCCAGCAGGCGCAGAAACTCCAGATCGCCGCCGTTGGCATAGGCGCAGTCCGCCACCGCCACCGGCTTGCCCGCCTCCACGAAGCGGCCGATCCGCTTTACGAAGGCCCGCAGGCAGCGGAAGGACTGGTAGGTCACATCCCCCTCCTGCTGGTCCGCACTCTCCTGCATCACCCGCCCCGGGGCGTTCACCGCCAGAATCAGGTCCGCCGTCCAGGGGTCGTCCCACCGCTCGCAGCCGCAGGCCAGCAGGTGCTGCTCCACGCTCGCACCCAGGATGCGGTCCTCATACAGCGGAATGATCTGAGCCGCCAGCAGGCTGCCGTACTCCACATATACCCGGGGGCTGCGGCCGGTCAGTTCCAGCCAGGCCCGGGCAACCAGCTCCGCGCCCGCCTCGTCCGCGCCGGGATGCATGTAGACCTTGTCCTCCACGCCCAGTCGGCGGATGGCCTGGTGAATACGCTTCTGGTCAATGGCGGTGTAGCCGAACTCACAGGAATCGTCCTGCGGGATGTACAGCAGCTCCACCACACCGTCCCGCACCAGCTCCAGCACGTTTTCCAGCAGGGCTGCGTTGAAGTTCCGGCGGGCCTCATAGTCCGCCCGGTGCTCGGGGTGGATCTGGTTGGCCAGGCTGTGCAGGTCCTCCTGCTCCCGGGCATCCAGCCCCTGGCGGGCCTGCTTGTCCTTCAGGTAGCCGTAGCGGAAAATCCGCTCGCCGTACTCCTGGTAGTAATCCGGCTCCTCGTCGCTGCTGCTGTAGCGCGGGGTGCGCATGATCAGCTCGAACAGATACAGCCGGGTTTCGGGGCTGCTTTTTTTCAGCGCCCGCAGCCGCTCCATGCAGCGGGTGATCCAGGCTGTGCTCATATGGTGCAGCCGGGAGGGCAGCAGCCCGCCCAGAAACAGCATCTCCGCCGAGAGGACCGCGCAGCTGCTGCGGGAAAAGTTCTCCTCCACGAAGGCCCACAGTCCTTCCAGATCCGCCGGGGTCTTCTTGCGGCCCAGCATCTCCTGCGGCGGCGTGAGCAGCTCCAGCTGTGCCTCCCCGCGGGTCATCATCTGGGGAAACAGCCAGTTGCAGGGGCGTTCGTCCAGCGGCAGATACAGCATCGTTTTCAACGGCATCAGTCCTCTCCATAGGCATACCGGTCCCCGGGGCATCCCCCCGACCGGTCTCTCGTTTCGTCACCCACATCATAGCAAAAGTTTGCGGTGTCCGCTTGTCCTAATCTGCGGTCCCTGTGGCCCCTATTTTCCACTTTTCCGTCATTGTTATCATTATGTACGAACTTCTTCTCGCGCTTTTGTGCACGGTGCTATTTTTATGAATCTTGCGCTCATTTGCAGCAAAAGCCGCCATTTCCACCAAAAATTCGATATAATAAGCGGTAGAAGCGGGGCTTTCCCCGGCCAAAGGAGGCGCCAACCATGCTGAACAAAACCACCGCCGGGCGGATCTTCCAGTTCAATATGGAATCCGACCACGACGCGCCCATGCGATACAAAAATATTCTTTTGTATCAGATCGGTGAGCTGCGCTATGAACAGGGCGTGGACGATGTGCACCAGCAGTGGTGCTACGAGCTCAGCGTGATCCTGGCCGGATGCGGGGAGTTTTCGCTGAACGGCAAGACCATTCCGGTGAAGAAGAACGACATCATCCTTACCCCCAAGCAGGGCACGCACACGGTGACCTCCTCGGACAACAAGTTCCGCTTTTTGTACCTGGGCTTCGACTTCGCGCCGGACTGCGAGTTCGAATACCTGAGCGTTCTGCAGATGTATCTGCAGTCACTGCGCACCAACCAGTGCTCCAGCGACCATTACGGGGTGGGCGGGGTGCTGAAAAACATGCTGGCGGAGTTCAACCAGCAGCCGCCCTACTCCTTTGAATATCTGAGCAACTGCCTGGAAAACATCATGATCCTCACCTGGCGCACCTTTTCCCAGCACAACCTGCGCACCGAGCCGGGAGCGGACGCACCCAACCCCCGGGTGGTGGGCACCACGGTGTACACTCTCATCAAATACATCGAGGACCACATCTTCTCCATTCCGGACATCCGCACCCTGGCCCAGGAGATGCACTTCAGCTACACCTACATCTCCCATGTGTTCAAGCAGAAGACCGGCATGACGCTGCAGCGGTACATTCTGCAGGTGAAGATCGACAAGCGCAAGGAGCTGATTCTGGACGACCGCTGGACCCTCTCTGAAATCGCCAACATGCTGAACTACGAATCCCTGCAGTCCTTCAGCAAGGCCTTCAAAAAGGAGGTGGGCATGTCGCCCAGCGAATTCAAGCGGCGCAGCCTGGCCGCCGGAGATCCCCCTCCCCCGGTCCCGGAAGCGAAATAAAAAAGCGCCTCGGCCCCGTGCAAAACGGCACGGGCCGGGGCGCTGAAAACAAAAAAGAAAGCTCACAGGCAAACCTGTGAGCTTTTGGTGGAGAATTAGGGACTCGAACCCCAGACTTCCTGCGTGTGATGCAGGCACTCTAACCAGCTGAGCTAATCCTCCGCGACGAAAGTTATTATATCACCCCACCGGGGTAAAGTCAACGGTTTTTCAAAAATTTTTCCGTTATTTTTTTGCCCTTCTCCCCCGGCTTTTTGTTGCATTCAGCGCGGGTGCATGGTATCATTTTTTAGTTGAGGACATCCTAAAAACAAGGACTGGTCCGCCGGTTTTTCCGGCGGACGCATCAGGCGTTCATGCGCTGAGAAGGAGGCTATTTATGCAGATCGGATTCGATAACAACCTTTATATTCAAAAGCAGACCGAGAACATTCTCTCCCGGATCGAAAAGTTCCAGGGCAAGCTGTATCTGGAGTTCGGCGGCAAGCTGTTCGACGACTACCATGCCGCCCGGGTGCTGCCCGGCTTTGATGTGAACGGCAAGATCCGGCTGCTGCACGAGCTGCGCGACAAGGCCGAGATTATCTTCTGCATCAGCGCAGGCGACATTGAAAAGACCAAGATGCGCGCCGACCTGGGCATCAGCTACGACATGGAGGTGCTGCGCCTGATCGACGACATCACCGCTATGGACATCGCGGTGAACAGCGTGGTCATCACCCAGTACACCGGCCAGCGCGCTGCCGACGCCTTTGCCAAAAAGCTCACCAGCCGCGGCGTGAAGAACTACATCCACCGCCCCATCGAGGGCTATCCTCTGGCTGTGGACTACATCTGCAGCGACGAGGGCTACGGCTCCAACCCCTATGTGGAAACCACCAAGCCCCTGGTGGTGGTCACCGCTCCCGGCCCCGGCAGCGGCAAGCTGGCCACCTGCCTGAGCCAGGTCTACCACGAGTACAAGCGGGGTGTGATGGCCGGCTACGCCAAGTTCGAGACCTTCCCCATCTGGAACATTCCCCTGAAGCACCCGGTCAACCTGGCCTATGAGGCCGCCACCGCCGACCTGGACGATGTGAACATGATCGACCCCTTCCACCTGGAGGCCTACGGCAAGACCACCGTCAACTACAACCGCGACGTGGAAGCCTTCCCCATCGTGCAGAACATTCTGGGCCGCATCACCGGCGACAAGGAGTTCTACCGCAGCCCCACCGATATGGGCGTGAACATGGCCGGCTACGCCATCTTTGACGACGAGGTGGTACGCAAGGCCGCCACCGAGGAAATCTTCCGCCGCTACTACACCGCTGCCTGCGATGTGAAGCAGGGCAAGGCCAGCGAGGCCAGCCTGCACAAGATTGAGAACATCATGCAGCAGCTGGATGTGAACGCCGAGAGCCGTGCCGTGGTTGCCCCCGCTCTGGCCAAGATGCGCCAGACCGAGCAGCCTGCCGCCGCCATCGAGCTGCCGGACGGCCGCATTGTGACCGGCAAGGCCAGCGATCTGATGAGCGCCTGCAGCGCCACCGTGCTGAACAGCCTGAAGGCGCTGACCGGCATCCAGGATTCCGTGATGCTGATCCGTCCCGAGGTGCTGGAGCCCATCCTGCGGCTGAAGATTGACTACCTGGGCAGCCGCTCCAGCGTGCTGAAGGTGGACGACGTGCTGGCCGGTCTGGCAGTGAGCGCCGCCACCGAACCGGTGGCCGCCAAGGCCATGTCCGCCCTGCCCCTGCTGCGGGACTGCGATATGCACTCCACCCAGATGCTCCACTCCGGTGACCAGGGCACCCTGCGCAAGCTGGGCCTGCGCATCACCATGGAGCCCAAGTACCCCGGCAAGGACCTGTTCTTCTGATTTTTTATCCATAACGCACAGCGCGCCCCCGGAACCTGACGGTTTCGGGGGCGCATTTTCTTTCCGAGTTTCCCACTATTTTGCCTCTCCATGGCGGAAAACTCGGCTGCCGCCTTTTCCACTGCGCGCCCTTTTTTGCCGCAAAATGATTTACAAGCCCCGGCCCTGCCCGTATAATGGAAGAGGACTACCCGCGCGCGGGAGCGTTTTGTCCCCGTGCGCTGAGACGAAACACAGAAGGAGACAGCTTTTATGGAACGTTTGGTTGGCACTGTATCCCGGGGCATCCGCGCCCCGATCATCCGCCAGGGCGACGACCTGGCCAGCATCGTGGTGGATTCCGTTCTGTCCGCCGCAAACAGCGAGGGCTTCTGCCTGCGCGACCGTGACGTAATCGCCGTGACCGAGGCCGTGGTGGCCCGCAGCCAGGGCAACTACGCCTCGGTGGAGAACATCGCTCAGGATGTGAAGGAAAAATTCGGCGGCGGCACGCTGGGTGTGATCTTCCCCATCCTGAGCCGCAACCGCTTTGCCATCTGCTTGAAGGGCATTGCCGCAGGCTGCGAAAAGGTTGTTCTGATGCTCAGCTACCCCTCCGACGAGGTGGGCAACCATCTGATCAGCGAGGACGAGCTGGATGCCTCCGGCGTGAACCCCTGGAGCGACGTGCTCAGCGAGGAGCGCTATCGTGAGCTGTTCGGCTACAAAAAGCACACCTTCACCGGCGTGGACTACGTGGAGTATTACCGCAGCGTGATCGAGGGCGCGGGCGCAAAGGCCGAGATCATCTTCGCCAACAATCCCCGGGCCATTCTGGACTACACCAAGAACGTGCTCACCTGCGACATTCACACCCGCAAGCGCACCAAGCGGCTGCTGACCGCCGCCGGTGCCGAGAAGGTGCTGTGCCTGGATGAGCTGATGACCGCCCCCGTGAACGGCAGCGGCTACAACGACGCTTACGGCCTGCTGGGCTCCAACAAGGCCACCGAGGAGACCGTGAAGCTGTTCCCCATCCACTGCCAGGAGCTGGTGGATGACATCCAGCAGCGGATTCTGGACGCCACCAGCAAGCACGTTGAGGTAATGGTCTACGGCGACGGCGCCTTCAAGGACCCCATGGGCAAGATCTGGGAGCTGGCCGACCCCGTGGTTTCCCCCGGCTACACCGCCGGTCTGGAGGGCACTCCCAACGAGCTGAAGCTGAAGTATCTGGCCGACAACGACTTCGCCAACCTCTCCGGCAAGGAGCTGAAGGACGCCATCTCCCAGGCCATCCGGGAGAAGGACGAGAAGGCCGAGAGCCTGACCGGCAACATGGCCAGCCAGGGCACCACTCCCCGCCGCCTGACCGACCTGATCGGCAGCCTGTGCGATCTGACCAGCGGCAGCGGCGACAAGGGCACCCCCATCATTCTGGTGCAGGGCTACTTCGACAACTACACCAAATAATTTTTCCGCACACAGCAAAGCGGGCGGTTCCGAAGATTCGGAACCGCCCGCTTTTTTCATTGTTTATTCCTCGCTCTTGGCCACAGCCTTCAGCGCCAGGAACAGCATCACGATGGACACGCCCATCAGGATATGGCCGATGCCCGCAATGCCGCTGATGGCCGCGTCGGCCCCGCTGCTCAGCGGGATACCCAGCACCTGCACAACACCCCGCACCGTGAACATCACGGTCATGAAGGGCAGCGCCACGTTATAGAGGCCGTAAAAGCGGCGGAACATGGGCTGAGCGGTCAGGCTGATGGTCTTGGCGAAGAGCGCCAAGACCAAAAACAGCACCGTGCCCAGCGCGAACAGATGCAGGTGGTTCACTGCCAGAGTGGTCTTGCCGGTAAAGCCGTTCCACTTGGTAAATTCCCGGTAGAACACGCCGAAGGCCATGGAGGCGATGGCGTAGCCGAATGCGGTATTGATGAGTTTTTTCATAAGGAGTTCCCTCTTTCCGGGCCCTGGGCCCACTTTTTGAACATGGTTCATATTTTGTAAAAAAGCCGCCCCGCTCCCGCCGGGGCGGCGCAGAATTTTTCCGGAAACGCAGATTTATGCGGGGCCTTCGGTCAGTACAGCACTCGGCGGATCACCGCCAGCAGCACCGCGCAGTCGGTCTCCTCCCGGGCAAGCCCCGCCATCAGGCTGGAGAACACAAAGGCCACAAACTGCTGCCGGGTAAGGTCCTCGCCGAAGGCGTCCGGCCGCACCTTTTCGTCCCGCTCCAGCACCTGCTCCAGGCTGGCACGCATGTGGCCAAAGGCCTCTTCCATGGTCTGCCGGGCCTTTTTCCGGTCCTGGGCAGCAAAGCCGCTCATATGAGCCCGCAGAAAATCCGGATATTCCGCTGCCCCGGTACGGATGCTGTCGAACAGCCACTCCACACAGGCGCAGAAATCCCTGCTCTGGGTGCAGCTGCCCGCCGCGTGGAAGATCCCCCGCCAGATGTCCTGCACCGTGGCGGTGACCAGCTCTGCCTTGCTGGGGAAATAATTGTACACCGAGCCTACTGCCACATTGGCGGCAGCGGCCACGGCCCGCATGTTCAGCGCGGCCAGGCCCTGACTGGCGGCAATGCTCTTGCTGGCGGCCAGCAGCTCCTCGCGGGATGTGATCACTTTATTCATGGCGCTCCTGCCTTTCATCTTGAACACCGTTCATCATACAGGGTTTTCCTCATCTTGTCAAGCAAAAAGCCGGGGCGGTGTTCTGTCCGCCCCGGCTGCAAGGCTGTTTTGCCGGATTACAGCTCGATGGTCTCCAGCTTCAGGATGGCCAGGATGTAGATCTTGAGCGCCTGCATCAGCTGGGCGATGTTGGCCGCCTCGTTGGCGCCGTGCATGGGGCCGCCGAACTCGGGCAGCACGGTGTCCAGCCGCTCGGGACCGAAGCTCACTGCCTTGGGGAAGTGACGGGCGTAGGTGCCGCCGCCCATGGTGAAGGGCTTGGCGTTCTCGCCGGTGACCTCATTGTAGGTCTCGATCAGCGCCTGGATGGGTGCGGCGTCGGCGCTGATGTAGAAGGGCACCCGCCAGGTGGCCTCTTCCACGGTGGCGCAGCCCTCGGAGGCAGCCTCCAGCCGGGCCTTAATCTCCTCGCCGGTGATGCTGGTGGGGAAGCGGCTGTCCACGTCCTGCCACAGGCGGCCGTCCTTCAGCTCGATCATACCGCCGATGATGGTCAGCGGGTCGAAGGCCTCATCGCTGGCGGCGATGCCCACGCCGCTGCCGTCGGTGTTGCTGTGCAGCTTGCGCAGGTAGGTCAGGAACTGGGCCTCTTCGGCGGTGACCAGCTGATTGTCCAGCAGGTAGTTCACGATCAGGCCGATGGCGTTCACGGTGTTCTGAGGCATGGCCGCATGACCGCCCTTGCCCCAGCCGCGGATGCGCACCGCGCCGTTCTCCTCCTCCAGGGTAATGCCCTCCCGCTCGCTCAGGGCGGCGAAATCAGCCTTCACCAGGCAGGAAGCACGGTCGGGCACCACGTTGTGGGCCACGCCGCCGGTGAACTCCAGGATGTTGCCGTTCTCCAGCTTTTTGGAGACCAGGTAGCCGTTGAAGCCGCCCTTCTCGCCGTTGCACACCGGGAACTCAGCGTCCGGGGAGAAGCAGAAATCCGGAGCGGGGTAGTTCTTCAGGTAGTACTCCACGTCCTCCATGCCGGTCTCCTCGTTGGCGCCCAGCAGGGCACGCACGCCGTACTTCAGGGGCACGTTATGCTCCTTGAGGAATTTCAGGGCGTACAGACACAGCACGCTGGGACCCTTGTCGTCGGCCACGCCGCGGCCGATGATCCAGCCGTCCCGCACCTGCATGTCGAAGGGATCGGCAGTCCAGCCGTTGCCCTGGGGCACCACGTCCAGGTGAGTGATGGTGGCAATCTGCTTATCGGTCTCGCCGGGCAGCTCGGCCCAGCCCATGTAGCCCTCGCAGTTGTTGGTGGACAGACCCATCTCGGCAGCCATCTTCAGCGCCTCGTCCAGTGCGGCGGCAGGGCCTGCGCCGAAGGGCTTGCCCGGCTCCGGGGTGCCCTCCACGCTGTTGATATCCACCAGGCGCTTGATATCGCGCACAACATTTTCTTCGTTGGCGGCCACGAATGCATCCACCGCGGCCCGCAGTTCCTTTGTAATCATTGCTTTCTATCTCCTTATCTCCGCAGCGCCGCCAGCAGGGCGGCCGTGCGGTGAGTCATTTCTTACTCGCTATTATACCACGATTCTGACATTTGAAAAGCTACCAGGCAACAAAAAGGGAGCCGCCCCAAAAAATCGGGGCAGCTCCGCCAAACTGCGCACAATCCTGCAGTTATTCCAGCTCGAAGGCGCCGGTGTACAGCTGGTAGTACTTGCCCTTCTGGGCGATCAGCTGCTCGTGGTTGCCGCGCTCGATGATGCGGCCCTGCTCCAGCACCATGATCACGTCGGCGTTCTTTACGGTGGAAAGCCGGTGAGCGATCACGAACACGGTGCGGCCGGTCATCAAGGCATCCATGCCCCGCTGCACAATGGCCTCGGTGCGGGTGTCGATGCTGCTGGTGGCCTCGTCCATGATCATAACCGGGGGGTCCGCCACCGCGGCACGGGCGATGGCCAGCAGCTGCCGCTGGCCCTGGGACAGGTTCGCGCCGTTGCTGGTGAGCATGGTGTTGTAACCCTCCGGCAGGCGGGTGATGAAATCGTGCGCACCTGCCAGCAGGGCGGCGGCCTTGCACTCCTCGTCGGTGGCATCCAGGTTGCCGTAACGGATGTTGTCCATCACGGTGCCGGTGAACAGGTTGGTGTCCTGCAGCACGATGCCCATGCTGCGGCGCAGGTCCGCCTTCTTGATCTTGTTGATGTTGATGCCGTCGTAGCGGATCTTGCCGTCGGCAATGTCGTAGAAGCGGTTGATCAGGTTGGTGATGGTGGTCTTGCCCGCGCCGGTGGCGCCCACGAAGGCCACCTTCTGGCCTGCTTCCGCATACAGGGTCACGTCATGCAGCACGGTCTTGTTCGGGGTGTAGCCGAAGTCCACATCGAACAGGCGCACATCGCCCCGCAGCCGGGTGTAGGTGACGGTACCGTCGCTGTGGGGGTGTTTCCAGGCCCACACATTGGTGCGTTCAACGCACTCGGAGAGGCTGCCATCCGCGTTTTCCTTGGCGTTCACCAGGGTCACGTAGCCGTTGTCCTCCTCGGGCTTTTCATCCAGCAGAGTGAAGATACGCTGGGCGCCCGCCAGACCCATAACCACCGCGTTGATCTGCTGGGACACCTGCATGATGCTGCCCGCAAACTGCTTGGTCATGTTCAGGAACGGTACCACGATGCTGATGCTCAGCGCCAGACCGGAAATGCTCACGTTGGGCACACCTGCCATGAGCAGAAAGCCGCCGGCCACCGCCACCACCACATAGACCACGTTGCCCATGTTGTTCAGGATGGGGCCCAGAATGTTGGCGAACTTGTTGGCGCTTTCGGCAGCGCGGAACAGCTCATCGTTGCGCTTGTCGAAGTCGGCCTTGCTCTCCTCCTCGTGGCAGAAGGCCTTGACCACCTTCTGGCCGTTCATCATCTCCTCCACGTAGCCCTCCATGGCGCCGATGGCCTCCTGCTGGCGCAGGAAGAAGCGGGCGGAGTTGCCGCCCACCTTCTTGGTGAGCCAGGCCATAACCGCCACACCGGCCACCACCACAAGGGTCATCCACAGGCTGTAGTACAGCATGATGCAGGTAACGCTGGTCATGGTGACCAGGGTGATGGTGATCTGGGGGAAGCTCTGGGACACCAGCTGCCGCAGGGTATCGATATCGTTGGTGTAGTAGCTCATGATATCGCCGTGGTTGTTGGTGTCGAAGTAGCGGATGGGCAGATCCTGCATGCCGCTGAACATCTTGACACGCAGCTTTTTCAGAAAGCCCTGGGTGATGATGGCCATCATCCGGGTGTAGGTGAAGGCGGAAAGCAGTGCCAGCACATACAGCACCACCAGAACGCCCACCAGACCCATGACCTGGCCGGAGGCAGCGGCCCAGTCGCCGCTCTGCCAGTTGGCCTCGATCACGGCGATGACCTTCTGCATGAATACCGAGGGGATGGAGCTGATGATGGCGCTGAACAAAATGCAGCAGACCACCACCGGCATCATGACCGGGTAGAACGAGAACAGTGTTTTGAAGATGCGCAGCAGGGTGCCCTGCTTGGTAATGGTCGGATTGTTATGCATTCTCCTGCCCTCCTGCCTTGTTCTGCGAGGTGTAGACCTCGCGATAGATCTCGCTGGTCTCGAGCAGCTCCTCATGGGTGCCGATGGCGCTGATGGCGCCGCCGTCCAGCACCAGGATGCGGTCCGCGTCCTCCACCGAGGAGATACGCTGGGCAATGATGATCTTGGTGGTCTCGGGGATGAATTCCCGGAAGGCCTTGCGGATCAGCGCGTCGGTCTTGGTATCCACCGCGCTGGTGGAGTCGTCCAGAATCAGCACCTTGGGCTTTTTCAGCAGAGCCCGGGCAATGCACAGGCGCTGCTTCTGACCGCCGGACACGTTGGAGCCGCCCTGCTCGATGTAAGTATCGTATTTTTCCGGGAAGCGCTGGATGAACTCATCCGCCTGGGCCAGGCGGCAGGCCTCCTCCAGCTCGGCGTCGGTGGCGTTCTTGTTGCCCCAGCGCAGGTTCTCCTTGATGGTGCCGCTGAACAGCACGTTCTTCTGCAGCACCACGGCCACCTGGTTGCGCAGCGCCTCCAAGTCGTAGTCCCGCACGTCGCGGCCGCCCACCTTCACGCAGCCCTCGGTGGCGTCGTACAGACGGCTGATCAGCTGGATCAGCGAGGACTTGGAGGAACCGGTGCCGCCGATGATGCCGATGGTCTCGCCGCTCTTGATGTGCAGGTCGATGTCGGTCAGGGCCATGCGCTCGGCATGCTCGGAATACTTGAAGCTCACGTGGTCAAAATCGATGGAGCCGTCCGCCACCTCGGTGAGGCCGTTTTCGGGGCTTTTCAGGGTGCTCTCCTCCTGAATGACCTCCAGAATACGGTGGGCCGACTCGCTGGCCATGGTGATCATTACGAATACCATGGAGAACATCATCAGGCTGCTCAGAATCTGGAAGCTGTAGGTCAGCAGGGCCGAGAACTGGCCCACGTCCAGTGCCAGGCCCCGGGTGGTGATGATGGTGTAGGACCCGAAGGACAGCACGAAGATCATGACCACATACAGGCTGAACTGCATCAGGGGATTGTTGAAGGCCAGAATCTTTTCCGCCTGGGTGAAGTCGCGGCAGACGTCCTCGGCGGCGGCAGCGAACTTCTTTTTCTCGTAGTCCTCACGCACGTAGGACTTGACCACCCGCATGCCCTGCACGTTCTCCTGAATGGAGTTGTTCAGCGCGTCGTATTTTTTGAACACCCGCTTGAACAGGGGCATTACGGTACGGATGACGCAGAACAGGCCGATGCCCAGGATGGGAGCCACCAGCAAAAAGATCAGCGCCATGCGCCCGCCCATCACAAAGGCCATGGTGAACGAGAACACCAGCATCAGCGGGCAGCGGACAGCGGCGCGCACGATCATCATGTAAGCCATCTGCACGTTGGTGATATCGGTGGTCAGACGGGTGACCAGCGACGAGGTGGAAAACTTGTCGATGTTCTGGAAGGAATAGTCCTGAATCTTATAGAACATATCCTTGCGCAGGTTGCGGGCAAAGCCGCAGGATGCGGTGGCCGCATACTTGCCCGCCAGCACGCCGAAAAACAGCGACAGAGCTGCCATGGCCAGCAGCACCGCGCCGTACTGCAGAATGATGGCGAAGCCGCAGCCCGCCTTGATCTGGTTTACCAGCTGGGCGATCACAAAGGGGATGATGCATTCCATGAGCACCTCCAGCGACACAAAGATCGGCGCCTTGATGGACACGGCCTTGTACTCCCGGATGGATCGCGCGAGTTGTTTGTACATACCTTGTTTCACTCCTCCTGTTCCTTTTCCCAAAACGGCATATGCCGCCCCGCACATTGCTTGCGCGCGCAAACAGTGTGCGGGCGATAAAAAGAGCGCAAGTCCGGGCCTGCCGGGCTTACGCTTTTGGCTTACTTGCCCTTATTATACCTACTACAATAGGGGGCTGTCAACAGAAGAACGGCCTGTTTTTATGGAATTTCGCCAATTTGCACTGGATTTTTTCTCTTTTTTGCACTATTGTCCACCCGAGCTGTCTCCCACGCTCTTTACAAGCCGGGACTGTATTTTTATAATAGGATTGAATCATTTTTTGCAAAAGGAGGGGTGCCGCTTGAAGCTGCCCACATGCTGCCGGCTGGCCGCCGCGGCACTGGCGCTGGCCCTCTGCGCAGGGTGCGGCTCGCCTGAACCCTCTCAGCAGATCGAGAGTATCGTCCAGACTTCCACGCCCGGCGCATCCTCGCCCCAGACGGCCGAATCCGGGAACTTCACCCCGCCCGAGCCGCTGACCGCCGCCTTCGACGAGGCCGCCGCCCAGACCGACAACGGCGTTTTCTGGGATACCAGCCATCTTTCCCAGGGCTATGTGGCGGTGCGCACCGATCAGCCGGGCAAGATCAAGTTCCTGCTCACCTATCAGGGTGACACCGGCAGCGCACCCAGCCAGTATTCCTATCTGCTGCCCGCGGACGGCTCGTCCGCCATCATCCCGCTGCAGCTGGGCGGCGGGGACTACGAGCTGGCGGTCTGCCAGAACATCTCCGGCGACAAATATTCTTATCTGAGCCGCCAGACCGTATCGGTTGCGCTGGAGGACGAGTTCGCTCCCTTCCTGCGGCCCAGCATCTACATCCCCTATTCCCCGGATTCGGCCTGCGTGACCAAGGCCAGCGAGCTCACCGCCGGGGCGGCCGACGAGGTGGACGCGGTGGGCCGCATCTACGATTACATCGTGAAGAACATCGCCTACGACACCCCCAAGGCCGAGAGCATCGGCACTGACTACTATCCGGACCCGGACGAGACCCTGGCCACCGGCAAGGGCATCTGCGTGGACTACGCAGCGCTGGCCGCTGCCATGCTGCGCAGCCAGGGCATTCCCACCAAGCTGATCACCGGCTACGTGGCTCCGAATGACCTGTATCACGCCTGGAACATGATCTGGCTGGAGGAGACCGGCTGGATCACCGTGGAGTTCGAGGTGAAGCCCGGGGTCTGGAACCGGGTGGACACCACCTTCGCCGCCGGCGGTGCAGGCAGCAAGTACATCGGCGACGGCAGCAATTATACCGATTTCCGCACTTATTAAAGGGAGGGCAATGCAATGGCAAAGAACGAACTGAACAGCCTGGCCGTGAGCGCCTTTTGTGAATCCATGGCCATGATGCTGGAGGCCGGCATCCAGCCGGACGAGGCCGCCGCCCTTCTTGCGGAGGACAGCGGCGCGGGCCAGCTGCAGCAGGCGGCGCTTTCCATGCAGAAATCGCTGCTGCTGGGCGAAAGCCTTTCCCAGGCGGCCAAAACCTGCGGCATGTTCCCGGACTACGCGGTGCGCATGATCGCCGCAGGCGAGGTGAGCGGCCGCACCGACAGCGTGCTGCGCAGCCTGGCCCGGCATTACGCCAGCCAGGACCAGCTGCAGAAAAAGCTGAAAAGCGCAGTGTTCTACCCTGGCGTACTGCTGGGGCTTACCGCTGTGATTCTGGCGGTGCTGGTGGCCAAGGTGCTGCCGGTGTTCACCGGCGTGTACCAGAGCCTGGCGGGCAGTCTGGCCGCCTCCTCCTACGGCTACATCCGTTTTGCCTACATCGTGGGCTGGGCCGCTCTGGCCATCACCCTGCTGCTGGCGGTTATTCTGGTGGCAGGTCTTGCGCTCAGCGGCAGCAGTGCCGGTTCCCACCGGCTGGCCCGACTGTTTGAGAAGTTTCCCTTCACCGCCCCCGCCGCCCGCAAACTGGCGGTGGCCCGGCTGGCCAGCGCCCTTTCGCTGTTTCTGGCCAGCGGTGTGGACGCGGACACCGCTCTCACCGCCGCCAGCGACATGGTGGACCACCGGGGCCTGCGCGCCCAGCTGCAGGCCTGCCATGAGGACATGCTGAAGGGCAAGGGTCTTTCCACCGCGCTGTTTGAACACAAGGTCTTCGAGCCGCTGTACGGCCGCATGCTCATCAGCGGCGCCCGCAGCGGCCAGGCCGACACGGTGCTGGCCCGGCTGACCCAACTGTTCACCCAGGACGCCCAGGTTGCGCTGGACCGGCTGATCGATTCCATCGAGCCGCTGCTGGCCGCCTTCCTGACCCTGGCGGTCGGGGTGACGCTGCTGGCCGTGATGCTGCCGCTCATCGGCATTCTGGGCTCCATCGGATAAGGAGGGGTTTGGATGTATCACATCAAACGGGTGCTTTCGCTGCGCACCCGGCTGGCGATGGCCGCCGGGCTGCTGGCCGTGCTGGCCCTGCTCATCGCAGCCTTTGCGCTGGGCTCCCGGCAGGTGGGCCGCGATCTGGACAGTGCCAGCGCCCAGGCTCTGCGCCAGGCGGTGCTGCAGGCCGCGGTACAATGCTACGCGGTGGAGAGCAGCTACCCCTCCAGCCTGGATTATCTGGAAGAAAACTACGGTCTTCTGGTGAACCACGACCGTTTTATCGTAACCTATGAGGCCTTTGCCTCCAACCTGATGCCTCAGGTGAACGTGCTGGAGCGGGCCTGAACAGCCCCGCGGAAGGAGAGTTGAGCGATGGAACACAAGGAGCCCGGGCGCCTGGCGCCCCTGCTGGCCATGGCCCTGTTCGGCCTGATGCTGGCCTGTGTGCTGGGCCTGATGGCACTGGGCAGCGGCCTTTACGGCAGCGTGACCCGGTCCATGACCGCCAACAACGCCGCCCGGGCCAGCCTGCGCTATCTGACCACCAGTGTGCGCGCCGCCGACACCGCCTCCGGCCTGCGGCTGGAGGAAGGCCCCGAGGGCGTGATGCTGGTGCTGGAGGAGCCCTCCACCGGCTACGAGACCCGAATCTATCTGTGGGAGGGCCAGCTGGTGGAGGAATACACCGCCACCGGAAGCGACACCGCCCCGGAGAACGCCCAGCCGGTATGCGCCTGCACCCGCTTTGAGGCAAAGCGCTCCGGCCAGCTGCTGGAGCTGACCACAGACCAGGGAACCGCGCGGGTGGCCCTGCGCTGCGGGGAGGGAGACTAAACCATGAAGCACCGCAAAAACACTGCGTTTTTTATTGAGGCACTGTTGCTGACTCTGTTCGTGCTGGCGCTCTGCACCGTGCTGGTGCGGCTGTTTGCCGCCGCCCGCCTGCGCTCGGCCCAGGCGCAGGAGCTGACCACTGCCCAGCAGATCGCCCAGAATGTGAGCGAAAGCTTTTATGCCAGCGATTCTGAGGAACAGTTCTGGCAGCTGCTGGGGGCTGCAGATCCGTCGGCCGACAGCGAGACACTGACCCTGACCGTGGACAGCCAAGGCCGCCCGGACCCCATCGGCACCTATGAACTGGAGCTGACTTTAGAGCACCAGCCCGCCCAGGCCGGGCAGACAGCCCGGCTGACTCTGCAGCTTTCCGACAGCGGCGGGCAATCGCTGTTCACCGGCTCCTTTGACCGCTATCTGCCCGGGACCTGACCCCTGCTGAAAGGAGACTACCGCCATGATGGAACGCCATAACGTCCCGCCTATCCGCTCCGGCGCGCTCACCCTGCTGATTGCGCTGGCTGCGATCTGCCTGGCCGTGCTGGCCGTGCTTTCCCTCACCACCGCCCAGGCGGACCTTTCGCTGGCCGAAAAGGCTCTGGACCGCTTTTCCCAGGACGCGGCGCTGGAAAATGAGGGGCAGCAGTGGCTGGCCCAGCTGGACGCAGCGCTGGCCGCCGGGCAGGATACCGCCGCCCTCGGGCAGACCGGCGAGGACGGCGCAGTCACCACGACTCTCACCGGGGAAGGCGGCCGCACCCTGACCATCGCCGCCCTGCCCACACCCCAGGGCCCCGGCCGCTACACCCTGACCCGCTGGCAGTACGGTCAGGAGCGGGACTTTGACCAGGGGCCCCAGCTGTGGGACGGCAGCTTCTGACCGTCCTCTTTCCTATTTGTTATCTGCTCCGGCTGAAACAGGAGGTTTATGTTTATGGAGATGGAAACCGTTCTGCACCGTGCCATCGAGGTGCGGGCCTCGGATATCTTTATCATTGCCGGCCTGCCGCTGACCTATAAGATCAACGGCCGCCAGCTGCGGGAGGGCGAAATGCTCACCCCCGCCGACACCGCTCATCTGGTGGAGGGCATCTACGCCTTGTGCGGCCGAAGCATGAGCCGCTGCGCCGCCGAGGACGCGGACGACGACTTTTCCTTTGCCATTCCCCACTTGGGCCGTTTCCGGGCCAACGTGCTGCATCAGCGCGGCAGCCTTGCGGTGGTGCTGCGGGTGATTCAGTTCGGCCTGCCCGACCCCCAGGCCCTGGGCATCCCCGATCAGGTAATGGCCGCCGCCAAAAAGCTCAAGGGGCTGGTGCTGGTCACCGGGCCCGCAGGCAGCGGCAAATCCACCACCCTGGCCTGCCTGATCGACTCCATCAACCGCAGCCGGGAAGCTCACATCATCACCATGGAGGACCCCATCGAATTCATCCACCGGCACCAGAAGTGCATCGTGACCCAGCGGGAGATCGGCAGCGACAGCTCCAGCTATGTGCGGGCGCTGCGCAGCGCCCTGCGGGAAAGCCCGGATGTGATTCTGCTGGGCGAGATGCGGGACCACGAAACCATCGAGGTGGCCATGACCGCCGCTGAAACCGGTCAGCTGCTCTTCTCCACCCTCCACACCACCGGCGCGGCCAGCACGGTGGACCGCATTGTGGACTCCTTCCCCGCCAGCCAGCAGCAGCAGGTGCGTATCCAGCTGTCCATGGTGCTGCAGGCAGTCATCAGCCAGCAGCTGGTGCCCACGGTGGACGGCGGCCAGACCGTGGCCTTTGAGGTGATGTACACAAACCCCGCCATCAAGAACATGATCCGCGAGGCCAAGTCCCACCAGCTGGACGCAGCCATCCAGGCCGGCGCCGCCGAGGGCATGTGCACCATGGATACCAGCCTGCTGCGCCTGTACCAGCAGGGCCACATCACCCGCGACACTGCCCTTACCCACTCCATCTACTACGAAGCCATGGAAAAACGCCTGGCGGCGCTGTCCATGCTGTAATCCTTTGATTCTTCGCCCCATTTCTTCGGGAATGGGGCTTTTTTGCGCCATTTTTGTACGATCGTCCGCACCGGTGGTTTCATCGGCTCTTTTTTGGAAATTTAATTGACTTTATCAGATATTCGGAATATACTGACTATGTCAGATAAATTAACCGCACGGCGGTCTTTCCCCACGCCGTGCCCGATACCGGCCCCGCACCGGGGCCCTGCATAAGAAAAGGAGAATGTAACATGAAAACTTCCACCAAGATCTGGCTCTGGTTTGCTCTGGTGCTCTGCGCCGCCACCACCGTGATGAACGCCTGCTTCGGCCGCTGGCCCTCTGTGATCGTGGCCATCGTTTCCCTGGCCGGCCTGTGCATGGTGCTGTTTGCCAAAAAAAAGGCGGGCTTCACCCTGATGTGCTGCTGCTATGTGGTTTCCTTCTTTGTGGCTGTGCTGGGCAGCCTGGGCCAGCCGGGCCTGCTGGTGTCCATCATCATGTCCCTGGTAGGCAGCCTGCTGGTTCCCGTGATCACCTGGCTGTTCCTGCGCCGGGACTGGGCCAGCCTGAACTGAGTCAGGGCATTTCTCTGAGCGTTTTTCTCCCCATTTCATACGAACACAGCAGAGGGCCGCGGGATGATTCCGCGGCCCTCTGCTGTGTTTTTCCCTGTCCGGGGCAAAATCTGCTATAATAGATTCCGAACGTTTTATCCCATCCCCGACTGAGGTGTTTTCATGAATCAGGATCAAGTCCGGGTCCACCGGACATTGAAGGATATTTTCGGCTACGACGCCTTCCGCCCCGGCCAGCAGGAGGTGGTGGACGCCCTGCTCGCCGGACAGGACGTGCTGGCGGTCATGCCCACCGGCGCGGGCAAATCCATCTGCTATCAGCTGCCGGCCTTGCTGCTGCCCGGCATCACCGTGGTGGTCAGCCCGCTGATCAGCCTGATGCAGGACCAGGTGCAGGCGCTGATCCAGATGGGCGTGCGGGCGGCGTACATCAACTCCTCCCTCACCGAGAACCAGTGCCGCAAGGCTCTGGCCAACGCCTGCGACGGCATGTACAAGATCGTGTATGTGGCCCCGGAGCGGCTTTTGACTCCGGGCTTTCTGCGGTTTTCCCACAGCGTGCAGATCTCGCTGCTCTGCGTGGACGAGGCTCACTGCGTCTCCCAATGGGGGCAGGACTTCCGGCCCAGCTATCTGCAGATTCGCCAGTTTGCGGACCAGCTGAACCAGCGCCCGCCGCTGGGTGCCTTCACCGCCACCGCCACCCAGCGGGTGAAGGACGACATCCGTCAGCTGCTGGCCCTGCGCCAGCCTCTGGAGCTGACCACCGGCTTCGACCGGCCCAACCTGTTCTTCGAGGTACAGCGGATGGAGGAGCGGGAGAAATTTCCCTGTCTGCTGGCCTACCTGAACGACCACCCCCAGGCCACCGGCATCGTGTACTGCTCCACCCGCAAAAAGGTGGACGAGGTGTATGAAAAGCTCATCGGCCAGAACATTGCCGCCGCCCGCTACCACGCGGGCATGGCGCCGGAGGAACGCCAGCGCAGCCAGGAGTCCTTTCTGTTTGACCAGGTGCGGGTGATGGTGGCCACCAACGCCTTCGGCATGGGCATCGACAAATCCAACGTGAACTTTGTCATTCACTATAACATGCCCCTGGACCTGGAGAGCTACTACCAGGAGGCAGGCCGCGCCGGACGGGACGGTCAGGACGCAGACTGCATCCTGCTCTATTCCGCCGGGGACGTGCGCACCGGAAACTTTCTCATCGACAACAGCGAGCCCGCCGCCGGGGCCAGCCCGGAGGAGGTGGAGACCCAGATCCTGCGCCAGAAGGACCGGCTGCGTCAGATGACCTTTTACTGCCACAGCCGCTACTGCCTGCGTGGCGAGATTTTAAAATACTTCGGCCAGCGCACCGGCCGGGACGGCTGCGGGGCCTGCTCGGTCTGCCGCCCCGAGGCGCAGCGAGCCTCGGTGGTGAAGCTGGCAGCCAAGAACACAGCCAAGCTGAAGGCCATCGAGGAAAAGGACCTGAACACGGACCATCTGCAGCAGCTGAAGGACCTGCGGCTCAAGCTGGCCCGGCAGGCGGGCGTGCCCGCCTTCGTGGTCTTCACCGACGCCACCCTGCGTGCTATGTGCGCCCATCTGCCCAAGACCCGGGAGCAGCTGCTGGAGGTGCCCGGCGTGGGCGTGCGCAAGTGCGAGCAGTACGGCGAGGAGTTCCTGGCTCTGCTCAACACCTTTGAAAAGGAGTGACCTTCCATGCGGCTCACCGTACCTGACTATTACGACCGGTTCCGGTGCATTGCCTCCCGCTGCACCGACAACTGCTGCATCGGCTGGGAAATCGGCATCGACCCGGCCACGCTGGCGGCTTACCAGTCCCAACCCGGTGCCTTCGGCGACCGGCTGCGGGCGGCCATCCGGCCCGGCGACCCGCCCTATTTTGCCCTGACCGGGTCGGGCCGCTGCCCTTTTTTGAACGAGGAAAACCTGTGCGATATCTACCGCCAGCTGGGGGAAAGCCACCTCTGCACCATCTGCGACCAGCATCCCCGCTTTCACAACTGGTTCGGGGAGGAAAAGGAGAGCGGTCTGGGCCTGAGCTGCGAGGAAGCCGCCCGGCTGATTCTCTTCTCTGCCCCGCCCCGGCTGACCAGCCGGGACATTGCGGAAGCATCGGACCCCGACGGCCCCGACCCAGAGCTGCTGGCCGGGCTTCGGGCGGTGCGCGAGTCTGCCTTCGCCCTGCTGCGGGAGGAAGCATTGCCCCTGGCAGCCAGGCTTGCCCTGCTGGCCAGCCTGGCCCAGGACCTGCAAAGCTGGCTGGACGGCGCGCCGGAGCAGGCTGAAGCTCAGGGCTGCTCCACCGAGCAGCTGACCGCCGATGCTGCCTTTGGCCTGGCAGAATTCTACAGCAGCCGGGACCGCTGGCCGGACCTGGCCCGGCAGCTGGCCGAGGCCATTCCCGAGGCCCCACTTTCGGAATTTCTCGCCCCGCTGCTGGCGCTGCTGGAAACCCTCCCGGCCAATCATGCCGACTGGCCCGGGCGGCTGGCCGCACTGCGGCAGGTGCTGCCCCAGCGGCTGGCCCGTCCCTTGTGGGAAAGCCCGGAGCAGGAGCGGGCGGCGGCGAATGCGGCCCACTACATGCTCTATCGATACTTTTTGTCTGCTGCCTGCGAGGGTGACGCGCTGTGCGGCGCAATGCATGCCATCACTGCGGCGCTGCTCCTCGTCCTGCTGGCGGAGCAGGAAAACGGCGCGTTCCAAGCTTCTTGGATCAATGCTGCCAAGGCCTATTCCCGAGAGGTGGAATACGCCCCGGACAACCTGCATGCGGTAAACGCTGCCTTCTGGCAGGCGGACTGGGCCGCGCCAAGCCTTGTGATTGGTGCTCTTCTGCGCTTTTTCTGAAAAAACCGGGGAGTTTCCCCGGTTTTTTTGTGCGTTTTTGTTCCGTTATACGACCTACGTACTATAACAGGAACATCAATACACCGTTTTCCGGGCAAAACCCGGACTTGCAGACAAAGGAGTGAACATCATGCCGTTGGATCTTTTGGAGCACGTGAAGAAACACCGGATTGTGGTGGCGGTGCGCGGCATCGCACCGGAGCAGATCCTGCCCGCCGCGAAGGCCCTGTATGATGGAGGCATCCGCATGCTGGAGATCACCTTCGACCAGGCAAGCCCCACCTGCCTGACCGACACCCCCGCCGCCATCCGCCAGGTACGGCAGGCCATGGGCGACGATATGCTGGTGGGCGCGGGCACCGTGATGAGCCCTGAGCAGGCCCGCGCCGCAGTGGAGGCCGGAGCGCAGTACCTGCTCATCCCCAACCTGGATCTGGAGGTGATTGCCGCTGCCCGCGTGCTGGATGTACCCATCGTGCCCGGCGCTATGACCCCCAGCGAAATCGCCGCCGCCTGGAAGGCAGGTGCCGCTCTGGTCAAGCTGTTCCCCGCCGGATGCCTGGGCCCCGGCTACATCAAGGCCATCACCGCGCCCATCCGCCAGGTGCCGCTGCTGACCATGGGCGGAGTGGACGAAACCAATCTCACCGAATATCTGGCTCTGCCCTGTGTGGTGGGCACCGGCATCGGCTCGGCCATTGCCCGCAAGGATCTGATTGAGGCGGGCCGCTGGCAGGAGCTCACCGCTCTGGCGCTGCGCTACACCAGCCAGCTCACCGGGAAGGAGGGCGCAGAATGAACGGAGTCTATCTCACCATCGACACCGGCACCACCAACACCCGGGTGACGGTACTGAAGGACGGCGCGCTGCTGGCTCAGGCAAAAAGCGAGACCAGCGTGCGGGTGAGTGCCATCGACGGCGACAACCACTGCCTGAAACAGGCAGTGCGCCAGTGCCTGGACGAAGCGCTGGACCGCGCGGGCATCGGCTGGGACCAGGTGTGCGGAGTGGCCGCCAACGGCATGATCACCTCCAATGTGGGTCTGTGCGAGATCCCGCACTGCACCGCTCCCGCGGGCGCAGCCGAACTGGCCGCCGCCATCCAATCCGTCTCCATGCCCGAGATCTGCCCCTTGCCCATCGCCTTTATCCCCGGGGTGAAAAACTCCGGCGCTGCGGTGGACTGGAACAATTTTGAAGCCATGGACATCATGCGGGGCGAGGAGGTGGAGGCCATGGCTCTGCTGAGTCATTTTGCCCCTGGCAAGCCCTATCTTCTGGTGCTGCCCGGCTCCCACATGAAGTTTGTGAGCGTGGACCGGGAGGGGCGGATCAGCGGCTGCCTGACCTCCATCAGCGGCGAGCTTCTGGCCGCCATTACCACCGGCACCATTCTGGCAGATGCGGTGCGCGCCAGTTCGCCGACCCGGAGCAGTTCGATGAGCAGGCCCTGCTGGCAGGGTGGCGCACCGCCGCCCGCACCGGTCTTGGACGTGCCTGCTTCTCGGGGCGTATTCTGAATCAGTTTGCGGGCCAGCCGCCCCAGGCCATCGCCTACTATCTGCTGGGTGCGGTGCTGCAAAGCGATGTGGCCGCCATTCGCGGCTCCCGGGCGCTGTGTGTGCCGCCGGAGGCGGAAGTGGTGGTTGCGGGCAAGGACCCGCTGCGCCGGGCCATCGCCCAGCTGCTGCAGGCCGACGGCGCGTTTGCCGCCGTGCATCTTTACACCCCGGAACCCGGCGCCCTGCCCATGGCCGCCGAGGGGGTTCTGCGCATTCTGGAGCAGGCCTGAACCGGACCACGGCAAAACAAAAAAGAAACAGGAGGCGCGGACACGAATGTCCGCGTCTCCTGTTTTGTCTGCATTTGGCCACCCGATCAGCCCAGCCCGGGGATCTTGTCATCCAGCCGGTACATGGTGAAGCTGGCGGTGGCCAGCAGCCTGCCCTCCTGGTTGGTGATGGTCACCCGGTTCACCTGGGTGCGGCGGCCGGAATGCTCGCTCACCGCCTCCACCGTGAGCAGGTCGCCGGGGCGGCCTGCTGCCAGATAGTTCATGCTGGCCTGCAGCGTCACATGCGCATAGCCGCCCGCGCAGGCGGCCAGACCGCTGCAGCTGTCACACAGGGTATACAGCCAGCCGCCATGGGCGTTGCCAAAGGCGTTTTGTGCCTGCTCGCCCACCGGTGCCTGCAGCCGGGCCAGGCCCGGCTCACAGGCCAGCACCTGAATCTCGTCCAGGCAGGTCACCGGCTTGAGCCGGGCGCGGGCAAATGCCAGCAGCTTTTCCTTGTCCATGCTCGTTCCTCCTTTTTGGGCGGGCGCTCAGTGCTGCGCGCCCTGCCGGTCCAAGAGGGCGGTGGCGTCCCGGATCACCTGCTCGTCACCCCCGGCCCGCTTCAATGCCAGTCGGGCCAGCTCCACCGCCTTGTCCTCGTTTTGCTCCACACCCTGCCCGCTCTCATACAGCAGGGCCAGCGCCAGGGCGCAGTCGCCGCCCTCGGTGCATTTTTCCACGCCGATGCGGTAATAGCCCGCTGCGGCCACCGCATCGCCCTTTTCCTGGTGGTACATCTCACCCAGGTTGAACCAGGCCATGTCGTTGCCGCTCTGGCCCGCCAGACGGTAGAGCTTTTCCGCCATATCCAGATCCTTTTTCACGCCCCGGCCGTAGCGGTAGCATTCGCCCAGGTTGTTCACCCCGTTGCGCCAGCACTCCCGCTCGGGCAGGGTCTGCTTGAGCAGCGCCTCATACCATTTCACCGCCCGGGTGTGATCCGCCTCACCGGCCAGGCCCTCGTCCAGAAACCAGGCCGCGTTGAACTGGGCCTCCGGGTTGCCGCCCGCCGCGCCCTTTTCAAACCATTCCAGGGCGGTTTGCAGGCTCCGCTCCACCCCTTCGCCCCGCCAGTAGCATTCGCCCAGGCAGTTCATGGCCTTGGCCAGGCCCCGGTCCGCCGCCTTTCGGTAAAGCTCCAGCGCCTTGTCCAGATCCTGGGGCACACCCCAGCCCTCCTGGTAACAGATGCCCAGATCGCACACCGAGCTCATATAGCCCTGACTGGCCGCACGGCGGAACAGCTCCACCGCCTTCTCCTTCCGGTCCGGTCCGTCCGCGCCGGGCTGACCCATCCGGTAACACCAGGCCAGATTGTGCATGGCCCGCAGATGCCCCTGGTCCACCGCCTTCTGATACAGCTCCACCGCCTTGCGGGGGTCCTTCTCCACGCCGGTGCCGGTGTCGTAGCACCAGGCCAGGCTGCACTGGCCGTCGGAATCCCCGGCCTCGGCGGCCTGGGCATACAGCTGGGCAGCCTTCACCGGGTCCCGCTTGGTGCCGAGGCCCATCTCGTAAAAATAGCCCGCGTTGTACACCGCGGCAATGTGCCCCTGGGCCGCCGCCAACTGGTACTGGTGCAGGGCGGTCTCAAAGTTGCGCTCCACGCCCCGGCCCCGCTCGTAGCACACGCCCAGGCTGAACTGGGCGGCGGCGTAGCCTTGAAAGGCCGCGTCGCCAAACAGGCGGGCGGCGCGCTTCTGATCCTTTTCCACGCCCCGGCCGTCCTGATACAGTGTGCCCAGCAGGTACTGAGCCCGGGCAAAGCCCTGCGCCGCGGCCTTTTCCAGCCAGTAGGCGCCCTGGGCCGGGTCCGGCGCCATGCCCTTGCCGGTGATGTGCAGCACTGCCAGATTGCACTGGGCGGGCGGGTAGCCCTTGTCCGCCGCCTGGCGGTAAAGCCAGGCCGCCTGAGGCAAATCCAGCTCGGTGCCCTTGCCGAATTCACAGCACCAGCCCAGGGTGCACAGGCACCACACATCGCCCAGCGCCGCCGCCTGGCGCAGCGCGGGCACTGCCGCGGCATAGTCGGCGGGCTCGGCCAAAAACAGCTCCTGGGCCTGGCGGGCCAGCCGCTCCCGTTCGTTTGCATCCAAGATCATTTGGGTTCTCCTTATTGGTACGCGGGGCCGGGCCCCGCTGTTTTATGCGATATGATTTTATTTTACACTGTTTGTGCGCAAAAGCAAAGCGGGCGGCCGCAACCCGGCCGCCCGCACTTTGGAAATCGCTCACACCGCAAAGGTGTACTGATACACGTTGTAAAGGCTGATGCCCATGATGATGACCATCAGGCCGATGAACAGCTTGTCCACCGCCTTGTTGTCCATCCGCTTGTTGAAGGCACGGCCGATCATGCCGCCGCCGATGCCGCCGGCAACCATCAGCACCAGGCTGAGCCAACCGAAGGGCGGCACGCTGCCGGTGACCAGGGTGGCCAGCAGGCTGGTGATCTGGCTGACCAGAATCACATACAGGCTGTTCTGGGCCGCGGTCTTGGTGTCCATGGAGAAGAAGAAATAGAACACCACCAGGTTGATGGGGCCGCCGCCGATGCCCAAGAAGCTGGACATGATGCCCAGCAAAAGGCCGATGATCAGGCAGACCACCGTGCTGTCGATCTGCTTGGTGCGGATGCGCGCCTTGCACAGGGTGTACACCATGGTGCCCAGGGTGATCAGGAACAGGCAGGCGGCCTGCACCGCGCCCGCGGTCTCCTGGAACTGGGCGCTGATCACGCTGAACATCTGCTTGCCCGCCACGCCGCCGATGGCCGCGCCGATGGCCAGCGGAGTGCCGATCTTCAGATCCACCT
Organism: Allofournierella sp. CML151; assembly: GCF_027853465.1. Classification (NCBI taxonomy): domain Bacteria; kingdom Bacillati; phylum Bacillota; class Clostridia; order Eubacteriales; family Oscillospiraceae; genus Allofournierella; species Allofournierella sp. CML151. The sequence continues at coordinate 53,595 of NZ_JAPNNW010000014.1, forward strand.
TGCTGTCGCCCGCGCACATGGCCTTGGTCACAGAATAGCAGCTCATGGCCAGCACCGTGCAGCCGGACAGAAAGCTCACGGTGGCCACGCTGTCCAGATGGAACAGGTCCAGGGTGGGCTTGATGATGACTCCGCCGCCGATGCCGCAGATGGCTCCGGCGATGCTGGCCAGCAAACTGATGATAAGATATGCAAAAACCTGCATTGGTTTCCTTCCTCTCTTGAAAGCGCAAGGCCGGACCCCCTTGTTCCGGGGGCCCGGCATCATTCATTCTACTGTGTCTTTTTTCCCGGTTCAGCCGCAGCAGGGATGGTTGCCGTACTCATCCATGCAGTCCTGGCTGGGGTCCTTCATGCACAGGTGCACGGCGGCGACCTTGAAGGTCTGGGGCAGGGCCAGGATGTTGGGGTTCTCACCCACGAACTTCTTCTTGGCATCGGCCAGCGCCTCCTCAAAGGTGGCGCGGGTCTTCAGGCCCATGCTGCGGGCGATGCCCGGCTCCTCGGCACCCACGATGTAGATGGCGCTGGTGTTCATCTCGGCGATGTGGCCGCAGCTCATCATGGAGAAGCCGTGGAAGGGATGGAAGGCGTTGGTGAAGCGGTACTTGCGGATATACTCTTCGTTGGTGGCGTAGTACTCGCCCAGACGGTTCATATCCGGCAGAATGTTCATGTGGTCATGCTGGAAGGCCTCCCACTCCTCGCGCAGGTAGGGCCACAGCTCGTCGTGGAAGTAGCCGTTGCAGATGGAGGAGCAGATGATCACACAGTGGTCGCTCATCACGCGCTTGAAGCGCAGCACCTGGGCGCTCAGCGCCTGCATCATCATAATGGGGTTGGTGCCCATGCCGTCGCCGTAGTGGAACTTCTGGGGCATGCCGAAGACCAGCACGTCGTATTTCTTCTCGGCCCAGTGCACGTAGGTGCGCTTATCGGCCAGCTTCCAGCTCTCGGGCATCATCTCCTTGGCGTAGCCGGAGTAGATGGCGATCTGGCGGCTCTTGGTGTCCAGCACAGCGTCGCAGCAGAAGAAGGGATGGCCCATCTTCTCCTCCATGTGCATGCCGATCTCGTTGAACTTGTGGCGCATCAGGCTGCCGCCGTTCACGGGGGTGAAGTCATCCCGGTGCATGACCTCGGGCACATGGTGGCTGGCGATGCTGCGCCAGTTGGTGATGCCGGTGGCGCAGTGCTTGTAGCCGCCGGAGTAGCCGCCGTAGGGGTTGCCCTGCACGTGGCCGATCAGGATGGGCAGGTCGCACTCGAACACGGTCTTGTTCATGAAGACAGGGTCGCCCCGCTTGGTGGTGCCCAGGTCGACCATGTTGTCCGGGTCCTCGGAGTCGTGGCTGGTCATCTGGTGGGTGTACCAGAACTCATTGAACAGCTCCTCGCCGAAGATGGCCTTGTAATCCTCGGGCTTGGCGCGGGGATGCAGGCCGTTGGAGATGATGAACTGGATGTCCTCCTTCTTTACGCCGGCTGCATACAGCTCCTTCAGAATCAGCTTGATGCTGACCTTGCGGTGGCTGGTGGGCTGCTCACCGCCCTTTACCCGGTCGGGCACGATGAAGACCACCTTTGCGCCGGGGAAGGCCAGCTCGCTCAGGGGCTTCATGCCGATGGGATTGTGCAGGCTCTCCAGATAGGCAGCCTCCAGTTTGTCCTCGGGAATGTAATCCGGATCGGGCACGGTGGTGCCGGGGATGAACACATCGGTGTTGTCGGGCAGCTCGGCGCTCATCAGGCCGTGGCCGTATTCAAAATCCAGTTTCATGGGGTCAGTCCTCCTTTTTATCGTTACTCGCCCAGGTAGGTGCGGATGATCTCGAGATACTCGTCCGGGTAGAAGCCGATTTCACCGGAGAAGCGGGTCAGGGCGATCAGGCCGCCGTCGATCTCCTCGATGCTGGCCAGCATTTCGGCGTTGTCCTTCTTCAGGCCGCCGCCGTATACCACGGGGATGCCGCCGGTGCGCTCCTTCACAAAGCGGGCGATCTTTTCGATGTAGGGCTTGTCCGCCGGGGTCTTGCCGGGTCCGATGGACCAGATGGGCTCGTAGGCGATGACCACCTGGCTCTTGTCCACGCCGTCCAGGCCGATGTCCAGCTGCTCGCCCAGAACCTCCTGCCAGGCCTCCTGCTCCTCGCTCTTTTCGCCGATGCAGTACAGCACCTTCATTCCCCGGGCAATGGCTGCCTTGATCTCCTTGTTCAGCAGGCGGTTGGTGGCGGCGGTATCGGTCACGCCGGCCTCGGCCAGAATACCGTTTTTATCGTTGCGCTCCTCGCAGTGGCCGATGATCACCCCGCCGCAGCCCATAGCCTTGGCAATGGAGGCAGGCCGGTTGGTGGTGAAGGCGCCGAAGTTGCCGCCCACGGCGGTGTCGTCCCGGTAGATGCTCTGGCAGCCGATCTTCACCGGGCTGTTCTCACAGCGGGCTGCCACCGCGCCCAGGATGTGGGCCTCGGGGAAGTACTGCACGAACTCCACCTTCTCCGGGTCATACTTTTTCAGCTGCTCCTGGGTGTTCTCCACAATATAGCGGCCCCAGTCCCCCACCGGCGCAATGCGGTTCACACCGCCGAACTCGGTGGGCACGTCGAAGCGTTTCAGATTCAAAAAGATGTATTTCATGGGCACTTCTCCTTTTGGTCCTGGTTTGATAAACCGGCCAGTGCCGGCTGCCCCCAAGGGAGCGGCCGGCGGCCGGGAACGTATTTGATCAGATGCCTTCCTTGCGGTAGCGCTCGGCCATCTCGTCCAGGGTCACCCGCTCCACTGCCGGTGCCTTGCCCACGCTGCCGAACTCCACGATCAGGGTGCCGACCACTTCCTTCACGCCCCGCTCGATGCAGTCCACAATGGCGGCCACATCCTCATCGGGCACGTCGCCGTACATCACGGTGTTCATGATGGGCGGCAGGAAGGCGCGGGGATCGAAGGCAGACTTCTTCTCCTCCAGCAGGCGGTAGATCTGGCCGATGCTGGCGCTGTTTTGCAGCTCGGGGCGGTAGTGGAACAGCTCCTTCATGTTGCGGGTCACCGCCAGGCGGATATCGGTATCCACATTGATCTTGGCGATGCCGCAGCGGGCTGCTTCCTTCAGCTGGGCCAGCTCGATGCCGTAGGCATTCTGGATGTCGCCGCCCAGCTCATTGATCTCCTTCACGATGTACTGGGGCACGGTGGAGGAGCCGTGGCTCACCAGAGCGCAGAAGATGCCCTCATGCAGCAGGCACTCCTTGGTGGCGATGGCGATCTCCTTGCGCAGCTTCGCGCCCTTGCCCTTGTTGGCGCCGTGCATGGTGCCGTAGCTGATGGCCAGCGCGTCCACCTTGGTCTTCTTGATGAATTCCACCGCGTCCAGAGGGTTGGTGTAGGTGGAACCGGCGCTGAACACATGGTCCTCCACACCGGCCAGCACGCCCAGCTCAGCCTCCACGGAAACGCCCCGCTCGTGGGCGTATTTTACCACCTCGCGGGTGAGCTCGATGTTCTCTTCAAAGGGCAGCGACGAACCGTCGATCATCACGCTGGTGTAGCCGCCGGCAATGGCCGCCTTGCAGGAGTCGAAGTCCCGGCCATGGTCCAGATGCAGGGCCACGGGAATGGGGCTGTCCTCACCGTACTTTTTCACCGCGTTGCCGATGTTCTGCGCGCCCACCTTTTTGTCCTCCAGGGTGGCGTTCATAAAATCGGTGCGCCCGCCCATAAAGCCGTTGGCCAGGTCCGCACCCTGCAGAATGGCGGGGCTGCGGAACATCTCGTGCACCTGGATGGCGGCCTTGGCCTGGGCCACGGCGTTCACGTTGAACGCGCCCTGGGCGTAGTGTTCTTTTTCAGTGGCTTCCAAAATCGCGCGCAGAGGTACTAACATAATGATACTCCTTTTCGTATGGGTCGGCCGCCGAAGGCGGCAATGTTCAACTGCGGCGTTTGCTTTTGCTACAGCTTCATCATAAAACAAAACCGCAGGGGTTACAAGGGGTTTGGGCAAAATATTTACACGTGTGTACATTTTTTGGCAGATGCAGCAGTCCAGGGCTGTTTTTCTGTGAAAAATAGCCCTGACCTTTGTCTGCCTGCCGCAATGGCGCCCGCTCAGTTTTTGGGCTTGCCCAGGGCGCTGAACATGCTGCGCTTGTACTCCTCCACACCGTTCTGGTCAAAGGGGTCCACACCCAGCAGCTTGCCGGAGATGGCGCAGGCCATCATGAAGAAATAATACATCCGGCCGTAGGTTTCCTCGTCCAGCCGGGGCAGACGCAGCTGGATGCAGGGCACGCCCCCTGCATCGTGGGCCTGGATGGTGGCCTTTTCCGCCGCCCGGTTGATGTTGGCAAAATCCATGCCGTCCAGATAATCGAACCGGTCGCCGAAGGCCTTGTCCGGCTGCACCCGCAGCTCCGCGCCCGGGTCATCCACCATCAGGAAGGTCTCGATCAGGATGCGCCTGCCCTCCTGCATGTACTGGCCTATGCTGTGCAGGTCCTCGGAATTGGTCATGGTGGCCGGGAACAGGCCCTTGTGGTCCTTGCTCTCGCTCTCGCCGAACAGCTGCCTCCACCAGCTCTGGGCCCAGAACAGCCGGGGCTCAAAGGCGGCCAGCATCTCGATGGCGTAATCCTTTTGACCCAGCGCACTGCGCAGTGCGGCGTATTCCGCAGCGATGCCGCCCTGCTCCGCGGCCAGCTCCGCCTCCATGGCCGAACCGCCCGCCACAAAGGCCTCCCCGTCCAGCCCGGCCACCGCCAGCGCCAGCAGCGACACCGGGCTGAAGGCGGAATACCGCCCGCCGATGCGCTCGGGGAAACTGAGGAACAGGTAACCGTTCTCTTTGGCAATCTCCTCCAGGCGGCTGCCGTAAGTACCGGTAAGCACCACCCGCCGGGCCATCTCCTCGGGGGTATAGCGCTCGCTCATCCAGCGGCGCAGCACCCGGAAGTGGCTGCCCGGCTCCAGGGTCTCGAAGTTTTTGGCGATCACATTGATGTAAACACTCTTTCCCTCCAGCTTTTGCAGGGTGCGGGCCAGCTCCCAGGCTGAGAGGGTGTTGCCCGCGTAGAGGATCTGCGGACCGATGGTGCCCAGCGCCTCGATCATGGCTCGGGCCGCCTGGTTGGAGCCGCCCACGCCCACCAGTACGAACACGTCGGCGTTTTCCCGGATCTCCTTCGCCTTTTCGGCGATCTGTGCCCGCTGCATGGCTGCTTCTTCGCAGTGCAGCCAACCGGTCACGCCCCAGTCCGGGCTTGCCTGTCCGGCAGCCGTCAGCTCCCGGTAGATGTCCTTCGCCCGCAGGCGCTCCTGCTCCAGCAGCCCGGCGTCGGCATAGCGCTGGGCAAGGTCGGTGTTCAGATAAAGCTTCATAACCGCTCACTTCTCCTTATATCTCATTATAGGCTGCCGTTTTCCGGCCAGCCAGTATGAAAATCCCTCATACCTTTCGCCGGCTGCTTCATGAAAAATCCCCCGAAGCAACGGCTTCGGGGGATTCTCTCGAGCAATACATTCAGGCTTTTTCAAAGACCGTGCGCCCGCCCACCAGGGTGCGGACCACGGTGAGGTCCTCGTCCAGCACCACCAGATCGGCATCCCAGTCGGGGCGGATGCGGCCCTTCCGGTTGCCCATCTTCAAAAGGTCCGCCGGGTTCTCGGTGAGCAGCGGCAGAACCTCTTCCACCGGGCGGCCGGTAAACTTGACCAGGTTTTTCAGTGCCTGGCCGGTGGTCAGGGTACTGCCCGCACGGGTGCCGTTGCTGGCCAGCTTGGCGTCGCCGTCCTCCACCACCACGTCGTTCACGCCCAGCTTGTAGTTGCCGTCCGGCAGACCGGCGGCCATGATGCTGTCGGTGATGGCCACCACCCGGTCCAGGCCTTTGCACTTGATCAAAAAGCGCACGGTGCCCGGGTGCAGGTGCCGTCCGTCGCAGATGGCCTCACAGTATACGTCGGTTTCCAGCACTGCGCCCATGATGGCAGGGAAATGCTGGTGCAGCAGCTTCATGGCGTTGAAGGTATGGGTGGCAGAAGCCGCGCCCGCATCGATGCAGGCCATGGCGGTGTCGTAGTCCGCACCGGAGTGACCGATGGCCACCACCACCTCACCGGCAATCTGCCGGATCATGTCCGGCACGCCCTCCACCTCGGGGCTTACGGTCATGTATTTGATGCTGCCCTCAGCCGCCTTCGCGTAGCGGCGGAACAGCTCGGCGTTGCCCTTCTGCAAAAGATGCTCGGGCATGGCGCCCTTGTACTCGCTGGCCAGGAAGGGCCCTTCCAGATGCACGCCCAGCAGCTGGGCATGGTCGCCGGTCTGAGCCTTGGCCTGCTTGATCTGCTCAATGCACCACAGCGTCTGCTCCGGTGTATCGGTAAGCACACTGGCCAGCCAGCCGGTGGTGCCCTGGCTGGCAAAGAATTTGCCGATGGTGTTGTTCAGCTGGTCGGCGGTGGCCGCGTTCACGTCCACCCCGGCGCCGCCGTGGGTGTGCACATCGATGAAGCCGGGCACCAGACGCTTGCCGCCCAGATCCAGCACCTGGCAGCCCGCCGGGGCATCCACCCGGGGCGCCACCTGGGCGATGGTTCCGTTCTGGATCAGGACCTCCCGGTCCTCAAAGCGGTGATTGTGGTAGACCCGTGCGTTTTTGATCACAAGTTCCATGACTGGTTTCCTTTCCGTATTCTCAGGTTCAGAAGGGCTGCTGCGCCGCGTTGGCGTTGGTGATGATCATGGCGTCCGGATGGTTCTGGATCAGAGTTGCCGGGAAGTGAGCGCTCACCTGGCCATAGGCAGCCTGGCGCACCACGCTTCGGTGCCAGTCCCGGAATACGCCCAGACGGATCTTGCGGGCGCCCAGGATCTGCGCCATCCCGATGGTGATGCACTTCCTGGGCATGGCGTCGATGGCGCCGTTCAGATCGCCGATGGCGTTGGTGGTGCGGGTCTCCCGGCTGATGGTCAGCACCCGGGTGTTCAGTGCGGCAAACTCCTCGGCGGTCAGCTCGTCCTGGGGTTCGTTGAAGGCCAGATGGCCGTTGATACCAATGCCGCCGAAGGCAATGTCCACTCCGCCCAGCTGTTCGATGACCCGCTGCACCTTCTCGGTGTCGTGGGGGTCCGGGAAGACCCGCTGCTCCTCAGGCATCAGCAGCTCGGGGTCCACCTTGCTGTAAACGGTGCGCTCCATGAAGCCGCGGAAGCTCAGGGGGCTCTCCTTGTCGATCCATTCACCCTCATCGGTGAGGTATTCGTCCATATTGATGAACCAGCAGTTTGCAAGGCTCACCCGGTCCCGGTTGACCAGGCGCACGAAGATGGGATACTGCCCCACCGGGCCCACCGGGCAGATGAACACGGTCTTCTCGCCTTTGGCGTTGTGCTCCTTGATGGTATTCACCATCTCCAGTGCCAGCTCATAGAACACCTCGCCGGAATCCCCCAGCTTGAGCACAGGCACCTTTGCGTCCTTGCCCAGGTCCTGGGCGCTGATCTGATAATATTCGTACATGGCTGTTGACCCCTTTCCGAGAATCACTCATTCAAAAACAGATGCGATATATTCAGCTCCCGGATCATCTGGACGATCTCCTTGGTCCGGGAACATCCGAACTTGTGCAGAAGGCCCTTGATCTGGGTCTTCACGGTCACCACCTCCACACAGCGGATGGCAGCGATCTCCTTGACCTTTTTGTCCTGCAAAAGCAGCTTGACCAGCTCCCGCTCGGCGGCGGTGAGCTGGGATACGTTGTTGATGAAAAAAAGCAGGCTCTTTTCCGAGCGGCGCAGCCGGTTGTATTCCTCCAGCACCACCTCCTGGATGCGGGAATCCATCATGGGGTGCCCCGCATACACGCTGCGGATGTGCTCCAGCAGCTCGGCGTCCGGGCAGCCCTTTACAATGTAATCCGCCGCGCCGGTAGCCATGGCGGTGAGGATGGTCTTTTCGGTCTCGTGGGCGGTCAGGTAGACCACGCGGGTGTCAATGCCCGCATCCCGGATGGCCTCCGCCGCCATAATTCCGGCGGAGAGGCTCTCCATCTCAATGTCCATGAGCACCACATCGCTCTTTACGTTTTTGGCCAGCTCCAGAATTTTCGCTCCGGTGGACGCTGTGCCCACCACCTGCATGTCCGGCTGGGCGTTCAGCAGCTCGGCCATATCCTCCCGCAGAAGCTCCAGGTCCTCCGCAATCAAAATCGAGATCATTTCCTCACTCCTTCCCGGTTCAGCACCACTTCCTCATGTTCACCGCTCTCCAGCAGCACGTCCGTGCCGGCGGATCGGGCGGCATAGCGGGGCAGCAGGATCAGAAAACGTGTTCCCTGCCCCTTTTTGCTCTCCACACGCAAATGGCCCAGATGGCTCTTCACGATCTGGCGCACGTAGTAAAGGCCCATGCCCCAGTTCTGATTGGAATTTTTGCTGGAATAAAAGGGCTCAAAAATGCGTTTCTGCTCCTCCTGTGAGATGCCGGGCCCCTGGTCCGCCACCTCGATCACGGTGTACAGCCGCTCATTGTAGATATTCAGCCGTACCGCCCGGTCCGGCCCGGTACAGCCCGCCATCACCATGGCCTCCCAGCCGTTGGTAAGCAGGTTGTACAGCGCCTCCGCCAGATGCACGGTATCCGCCAGAATCTTCAGCCCCTCCGGCGCCTGCACCTGCACCCGGCCCTCCGGATACTTGTGCCGGAACCGCTCCGTGGCCTTCTGCGCCACCTGAGCGGCGGGCACCACGCTCAGATAAAGGCTCTTGGCCTTTACGCTCTGATACAGCTCCTCCATCCGCTGCAAAAGCGCCTCGTTGGTCTCATCCAGCATAGCGCTGTATTGCCGCAGCTTTTCCAGATCCGGCTGCGGCTCGGCCAGTGCGGCCTTGATGCGCTTGTGCAGCACCCGGTTGGCCAGCAGCTGATTCTTCATGCTGTGCACAAACACGCTCACGCCCATATTGGCCGCGTCGAATTTACGCTGCAGCACCAGCTCCTGCTGATTTTCCGAGATGTAGGTGCGGGTGTTGCGCAGCAGGGTGTAAAAGCACATAACGCCCGCCACGGCGGTGATGGCGATCACCGCGATATAACGGCTGGGCGAGAGGATGGGGTTCAGATACCAGATTCCCAAAAGCCACATGTAGTCGCTGCTGTAGAACAGATAAATCTGCGCCGGGTCCTGGGGGCAATACATGGCAAACAGCAGCCCCATGCTCAGCGGCAGCAGCGCCTTTGCCAGATAACGCTTTTTCAAAAACGAGATGCAGACGCTGAAATACTCGTAAATGAGCAGGACTGCGGCCAGCAGCAGATAGGCCCAGATCCAGGCAAGGCTCGCCTGTACCAGGAACTTCTGCAGCTCCAGCCGGTTATGAGTCAGCTGCTTGAACACCGGCGGCAGATACACAAGCAGAGTGAGCGCCGGCAGCAAAAAGAAAGCCCAGGCCTTTTTGCGCAGCGGCCGAAGCCGGGGGCTCAGGCTGTAATGCAAGGCCAGGGCCACCAGCAGCGGCGGGAATGTATAGCGCCCCACCGCCACAAAAAAGCCCAGCTGGCCCAGCGTCATCACCCGGTACTGAAAGAACCGGCGCACGTCACTGGTCAGATAAAACAGGGTTTCGATCTGGTTGCCGATGCCACCCTTCTTGGCGATGTAGGTGAGGATTCCCAACAAAAACACATCCAGCGAGAGCACCTGCCCCAGCACCAGCCAGCTTTCCTTGGAGCGGCGCAGTGCCAGCAGCACACCGCTGCCCGCCAAAAGCAAAACCATCAGAATCAGAACCATGCGCCGCTCTCCTCCTTTCCTTTTATCCGAACACGTTTTTAGCAATCACACCAAAAAGCGCCCGGGTCCCGCGGAGGAATCCGGGCGCTTTTCCTATTTCAGTGTAAAGCGCACAGGGCGTTTTGTAAAGGCTTTATTCGGCAGCGGCCAGCATGTTGTCGAACATGACATAGTCGGATACCGGTACCTCCGCCTCAATCTGGCCGTTCTTCAGGAAATCTTCCTGCTGGACCTTGTACATCTGCTCCATGCTGCCGTCGTTGATGGACTCGATCAGCTCGGCGCTGGTCTGCCACTCGGCGTCGCCGCGCTGCTGGTAGCAGGTCTCGTAGTCGGTCTTGGTCTGGTCAGCTACCCACTGGGCGATCTGCTCGTAGTTGGCTTCATCGGCGCGGAAGTCCTTCGCCTTCATCAGAGCCTTGGTGAAGGCCAGAATGGTGTCGGCGTTTTCCTCAGCATACTTGGGGGTCACGATCCAGCTGGAAACCGCGGCGGACTGGTCGGAGAACATCATGTTGTCGGCCAGGACCTTGTAATTGTCACCCAGCTGCTCCTGGATGGTGAAGGTCATGGGGCTCCAGGCGGCACAGGCATCCAGGCTGCCGCTCAGCATGGCGGTAACCAGAGCGGAGGCGTCCATCTCCTGGGCTTTGATGTCGTCCATGGTCATGCCGTGGGCTTCCAGCGCATACTTCAGAATCTGCTCGCTGGAGGTGCCGGAGGAGTAACCAACGGTCTTGCCCTTCAGGTCTTCGATGGTCTCGATGCCCTTGGAGGCGTCGGTGACCACTGCGTCGGCGTTGCCCACATGAGCCATGCAGAAGATCTTGGCCTGACCCTGAATGGCCAGCTTATGTGCGCCGGAGCCGATGTAGCCCACCTGAACGCTGCCGGATTCCATGGCGGCGATGATGGTGGGACCGTCGGCGAACTCCATCAGTTCCACTTCCAGGCCCTGCTCCTCAAAGTAGCCGTTGTGCTGGGCGGAAACCACCTCAGCCAGGCTGCCGTAGTTGGGCATGTAGCCCACAACGACCTTGGTCTTCTCGCCGGTGGAGGCCTCGGATGCGGTGGAAGCGGGAGCGCTGCCGGAAGAAGCGCCGCCGGTGCTGGTTGCAGTGGATGCGCCGGAACCGCCGCAGGCGGCCATGCTCAGAGCCATGCAGCCCGCGATGAGCAGGGATAACGCTTTTTTCATGATTGTTTCCTCCTGTTGTGTTTTCGGCGACCCGGAAGGGCTCGCCGGGATATTGGTCCGGACCGGCTGTTTTGTGCCCACGGCCCGGATAAGTACCATGTTGCTGTTACTTGCGCACTGCCAGGTACTCCTGATACACCTGGCTCCAGATGTAGTTCTTCAGCTCCAAAAAGCGGGGGCTCATCTTGGTCTCCTGAGTGCGGGGATACGGAATGTCGATGTCCACGATATCCTTGATGCGGCCGGGGCGTGCGCTCATGATAACCACGCGCTGGCCCAGGATGATGGCCTCTTCCACGTCATGGGTGATGAAGAAGCAGGTCTTCTGCTCCTTTTCCCAGGTGTCCAGCAGCTCGGTCTGCAGCTGGGTACGGGTCTGGGCGTCCAGAGCGCCGAAGGGTTCGTCCATCAGCAGCACCTGGGGGTTGGCGGCGTAGGCACGGGCGATGGCCACGCGCTGCTTCATACCGCCGGACAGCTCCTTCGGGTAGTGGTCCGCGAACTTTTCCAGGTCCACCATCTTCAGGTATTTCTGGATCTCGGCCTCCGCCTGCTCGCCCTTCACGCCGCGCATATCCAGCGCGAACTTGATGTTCTTTTTCACGGTGAGCCAGGGGAACAAAGCATACTGCTGGAACACCACGCCCCGGTCGGTGCCGGTACCGTGGACTTCCTTGCCATTGCAGATCACCCGGCCGCTGGTGGGCTCATGCAGGCCTGCAATAATGTTCAAAAGAGTGGATTTGCCGCAGCCGGAAGGGCCGACGACCGTGATGAATTCGTTTTCATGGATATCCAGGTTCACACCATTGAGGGCGACCATTTCGCCGTTGCGGCCATTGAATTTCTTGACCACATTCTCAATCTTGACCTTTATATCTCTCTCTTTTCCTGCCATCCCGTCAGCTTCCTTTCCAAAGTTTTGATGATTTTCTCGATGGTGATGCCAATGATGCCGATGATGATGATGTACAGCAGCATGGGAGCGGTCTCGAAGCTGTTGTTCAGGGTACGGATTCGCATGCCCAGGCCAGCGGAGGCGCCGGTGGACTCGGCAGCCACCAGGGTGGTCAGAGCAACGCCGGCGCCCAGGCGGACGGCGGTGAGGATGAAGGGCAGGGTGGCCGGGGCAATGACCCGGATGAAGATGTCCTTATCCGATGCGCCCAGAATGCGGGCGGCTTTGATCAGGGTCTCGTCGATGTTGATAACGCCCTGGTAGATGGTCACGCACATGATGAGGAAGGTGGCCAGAGTGATGACGATGATCTGGGGCTTGCGGCCGACGCCCGCGCCGATCACCACCAGCGGAACATAGGCCAGGGGCGGGATATTCCGCACGAACTGAATCCAGGGCTCCAGAATGTTGCGCACCGGCCGGTACCAGGCCATCAGGATGGCCACCGGAAGAGCGATCACAAAGCCCAGTGCGTAACCTGCGAACACCGAGATCAGGCTGCTGGCAATATCGGTGAACAGGCAGCCTCGGTCAATCATGACCTTGATCTGCTGCAGCACAACCACCACGTTGGGGAAGCAGCGGGCGGTGCTGGGCAGAATGGAAAGTATGTACCACAGGACCATTGCCGTTGCGAAGGAGATGAACAGCCACAACCGGTTCATCCACTTCGTATCCGACTGCAATTTGCTTTTCTTCATTGCGGACAAGCTCCTTTTTCTCAAGATTCATTTTCGCTGCCCCGCCCTGTGGCCGTGCACCTCACCGCTGGCATGGGACCGGTTTTTCTGTTTTTATTGTAGGATGGGGCCGGCGTTTCCACAAGTATGAAATTCTTTGATACCTTTTCTTGGTTTTTCCCTCTGTTTTGCCCCCGTTTTTGGGCAAATACAACAAAAAGGCCCACCTTGCTCTGCACAGGTGGGCCAATGGACTGTGTTATTCTTTTGTAAGCCGGGAAAAGTTTATCAAGCCGTTTCAGAACAAATTCCGGGGCAAACGCACGTCGGTGCGGGGTACCTTGTCCCAATCGAACACCGCCAGCAGCTCCTCGGGGCGGGCAGGCTCGGGTTTGTCCAGCAGCCCGGCCAGAAAGGCCAGCCGGCCGATGATTTCGGGCGCGGTGTAGCGGCTCTGCAGCTGCTCCAGGCTCACGTCCCCGTCCCGTTTCGAGAGCCGCCGACCGTCCTCTGCCAGCAGCAGCGGCAGGTGATAAAACCGGGGCGCGGGCAGGCCCAGCAGCCGGTAGAGGTACAGCTGGCGAGGGGTGCTCTCCAGCAGGTCCGCTCCCCGTACCACCTGGGTTACCCCCATCAGCGCGTCGTCCACCACCACCGCCAGCTGGTAGGCGTACACCCCGTCCGACCGGCGCAGCACAAAATCACCGCAGTCGGTCTTCAGGTTTTCCCGATAGGGGCCCAGGTGGCCGTCGGTGAATTCCACCGTCTCCTCCGGCACGATCAAGCGCATGGCGGGCTTGCGCTGGGCCGCCTTCTCCCGGCGCTGCTCCGCCGTCAGCCGGCGACAGGTGCCCGGGTAAACCGGGGTACCGTCCTCCCGGTGGGGAGCACTGGCCGCGTGCAGCTGGGCACGGCTGCAAAAGCAGGGGTACACAAGCCCCTGCTCCTCCAGCTTTTGATAGTAGGCATGATAAATCTCATCCCGCTGGCTCTGGTAATAGGGGCCATCCGGCCCGCCCCCTGAGCCACCCTCGTCCCACACAAGGCCCAGCCAGGAAAGATCCGCCTCCAGCTGGTCCGCATACATCCGGGGGCATCGGGCCTTGTCCAGGTCCTCAATGCGCAGCACCACCCGGCCATCCGCCTGCTTGGCGCTCAGCCAGGCCAGCAGGCTGCACATCAGGTTGCCCAGATGCATCCGCCCGGAGGGGCTGGGGGCAAACCGCCCGGTCTCAATCATGCTGCTTTCTCCCCCTTTGGCCGCGCTTGTGCTGCGCCGCCCAGTTTTTCTGTTCCGGTGTGATCCGATAGCTTTCCCGCATCTTCTGCAGAGCCTTGTTCCACACCGCATCCGGCAGCCCGGCCGCCTCCATGGCGGCGATGGTCTTCTCAAAATCTGTGACCGCGAACACCGAATAGCCCCAGGCCACGCCCATCCAGGCGTAATAGTCCGGCTGGCGGATGCGCCGGTACGCTTCAAAGCACCGGTCCAGCTCCTCGGGCTGGTTGAAGTGGGTCAGCAGCAGTACCGCCGCGAACCGGGCTTCAAACTCCCGGTCCGAACCGGCGTACTGTTGAATCAGAGAGAAATATTCCTCTTTGTATATCCTCGCATCCCGCAGACCGGCGCAGAAGCTGTCGCACACGGCCCAGTTGTGGATGCAGGGCACGAACTGCCGGACCAGCTCCAGCCGCCGGGCCGGGTCTGTTTTCACCTTGCCGATGAGCATGCCCCGCAGCAGAACCTCCTCAAAGGTCTCGTCCGGCGCGGCCAGCTCAGCGGGCCAATCCCCTTTTGCCAGCTGAGCGGCAGCCTTGCGAAGCAGCGGCAGCCGCACGCCCAGATAGTTTTCCACACCGGGCATCAGCTTGTGTTGAAAGTCCCGGTAGGCCGGGTCCGCCTGGGCAGCGAGCCGGGCCCGGGTTTCGCCGGTCACAGGGCCACCTGATAGCAGCCGTCGCCGTTGCAGCGCACGTCCGCACGGAACCAGGCGGCGCAGGCGTCTGCCAGCCACTGAACATCCTGCACGCCGGTCATCTCCACGCAGGAGTGCATGGCCAGCTGGGGCAGGCCGATGTCCGCCATGGGCACGCTCACCTGAGCACCCAGCAGGTTGCCCAGGGTGGAGCCGCCGGGCAGGTCGGGACGGTTGTAGTATTCCTGTACCGGCACCTTGGCGGTATCGCACAGGCTGTGGAACAGCGCGCCGGTCACGCCGTTGGTGGTGTATTTCTGGCTGGCGTTGAACTTGAGCACCACGCCGCCGTTCAGCTTCACCGGGCTGGCCGCATCGCTCATCTCGGCAAAGTTCGGATGGATGGCATGGCCGTTGTCGGCGCTGAGCAGCAGGCTGTTTGCCAGCGCGCGGCGGCGATCCTGCTCGTTTTCGCCCAGAGCCTGACCGGCCCGGGCCAGCACATCCGGCAAAAAGCTGCCGCAGGCACCCTGCCGGGTGCCGCTGCCCACCTCTTCATTGTCGAACAGGCACCAGACCCGACCCTGGCGGGAGGCCGGAGCCCCCAGGAATCCCCACAGGGTGGCCCAGGCGCAGCCCAGGTCGTCCAGACGGGGGCAGAGCAGGAATTCCGCCTCGCCGCCCACGGTCTGACCCTTGTCCTTGCAGTAGAGCTGCAGGTCGGTGCCCAGAATCTCCGCCGGCGTGCAGCCCGCGGCCTTGGCCAGAAGCTCGGTGTAGCAGGCATTTTTATCCGGCCCGGCGAAGATGGCCTGCATGTCCTTTTTCAGGTCATACTTGTGGCCGTCGTTCACAGTGCGGTCGAAGTGGATGGCCAGGTGCGGAATCACCGCGCTCACGCCCTCCAGGTTCACCAGGCGGCTCTCCACGCCGCGCTCGGTCTTCACCAGCACGCGGCCCGCAATGCCCAGCGGCCGGTCCAGCCAGGCGGAGCGGATCATGCCGCCGTAGCCCTCGGTGTTCAGCATGGTGAAGCCCGCCTGCTGGCTCGCGCCCTTCACCTTGAAGGAGGGGCTGTCGCTGTGAGCGGCGCTCATCCGCCAGCCCTCGCCCGCGGTCTGGGGCATCACAAAGGCGATCAGGCTGGACTGGTTGCGGGTCACGTAATATTTGCCGCCGGGCACAAGGCTCCAGTTCTCGGTCTCATTCAGGGCCGCAAAGCCCGCCTGCTCCAGCCGCCGGGCACTCTCGGCCACCGCGTGGAAGGGGGTAGGGCTCTTTTCGATGTAAGCAAACAGATCCTGATGGATTGCCATAACAATCATTCCTCTCTGAAAAAGCAATTTATCTGCCTTCGATTATACGGCGGCAGCCCGCCGCCCGTCAATGCAGCCTTGCCAAGCATGAGCAAATTGGATACAATCAGGGTAGAAAGACCGCCTTTTCATCCGGCCTTTGGGAGGTGCCTTGTATGAAACTGTTCCGCGTTGGCCGACGACTACTGCCGTGCTCCCAACTGGAAGATTCTGGCGCTGGTGAAATTCTGCCTGTTCTCCGTGGGAATCATCTGCGGCATCCTGCTGCCCCGCCATCGGCGCAGCCGGGGCGGTGTTCGCTGTCACCTACATTCCTTTGATGACCAGCTTTTTCCGCTTCTGGGCAAAAGACAAAACCTGAGCCGCGCCGGAAAGGACTCCGTTATGCCCAAAAAACTTCTTCTGCTTGTGCTGACCCTCACCCTTGCCGCCGGGCTGTGCGGCTGCGAAAAGGGCCTGGAACCCATGCAGCTGCAGGCCGCTCCGGTGAGCGAGGAGACCCGGCAGGTGCTGGACCTCATTGACAATGAACTCACCCTCTGGGAGTACCGGCTGAACGACGGCACCTACACCATGGTGGCGGACCTCTGGGTCTGCCAGGACGGCAGCTGGGAAAAGACCAATCTGCTCACCGGCCCAGCCGCCGGGCAGGCAGAGTTTGCAATGCGGCTCACCGCCAGTCAGGCAGAGCTGATCATCCTGGAGGAAACCGGCACAACGTGCTACGCCATCCCCTGCCCGGTGGACGTGACCAGCGCGTCCGGCGTGTGCAGTTATTCCTCGCTGACCTCCGGCTCCACCATCTCCTCCGGGGCGGAGATTCCGCTGCTGGCCCGGCTGGGCTGGGACAATTCCGCCGACCCGGTGCCCACCGACTGGCAGAACTTCCAGGACAGCGGCTGCGACACCGGCGTGGCCGTGACGGTTACCTTCACCGAAGCTGCTGAAAACTGAATACACAACAAAGGAGCCGCCCGGTTGGGCGGCTCCTTTGCTTTTGTTTGTGCAATCAATATGGGATGGCAATCAGCCCGCGGCCTGCTCCAGGCACTGGGCAACCGCCTTCTTGATGCGGTTGGAGGACAGGGTGGCACCGGCAACGCCATCCACGTCCAGGGAGTTGCTCTCCACAATGGCGGCGGGCACCTTCTCCAGAGCGGGACCGGCAATGGCCTCGGTCTCCTTGTTCTCGGTCACTTCCACGGAGGCGATCTTGCCGTCCGCGATGGTCACAGCCACGGTCATGGGGCCTTCCTGGCCGTCCACGGTGGCGGTGTAGTCGCCGTCGGTCAGGGTGGCGCTGCTCATGTCGAACAGGCTGTCACTGGCAGCCTTCTCTTTTACGAACAGCTCCTCATCCAGAATATTGGAGGCAGCCTTTACGGTGTAGCCGGTGGCCAGCTCGCCCTTCATCACGTTCTGAGCAGCGATGCGGCCGAAGGTGATGGGGCCCATCACGCCGGTACCGCCGGACACGAACTTGCCCCAGATGCCGCCCACGACCTCACCGGCGGCGTACAGGCCGGGGATGGCGTTCCCGCTCTCGTCCAGCACCTGCATCTGCTCGTTGGTGGTAATGCCGCCCAGGGTCATGACGCACAGCGCGTGCAGGGGCACGGCGTAGAAGTGGTCGCCCTCGATCTTGTTCACAGCCAGCTTGTAGGTGTCGCGGCTGTCGTCGTAGCTGCGGCCGAACTCGTCGGTGCCGCCCTCTTCCACGCTCTGGTTGTAGGCGTCCACGGTGGCGATCAGGTTCTCAGCAGGCACGCCGATCTTCTCGGCCAGCTCTTCCAGGCTGGAGGCCTCCTGCAGCACATGGTGGCCCATGGAATCCTCGCTGCCGAACATCAGGTCGTACATACCGGCGCCCTTGTTGGCCCGCAGATCCTCCAGGATCTTGTCGGTGTAGATGTCGTACTGCACTGCGCCGGGCTGCTCCTCCAGAGCAACCTCACGCACAGAGGGGTTGGACTCGCACTCGTTCACGAAGCGCTCGCCGTTCTGGTTCACCACGATGCCGCCGGCCTTCCAGGTGTAGGTGGAGGCGATGGTGCCGGTGGTGGGGTTGTCGGCGCTTTCCAGGCCCATGGGGAAGGTGGGGATGTAGCTCATGCTCTCCTCATTCAGAGCAGCGCCCACCTTCTGCATCAGCAGCAGGCCGTTGCCGTCCGCGGTGGCGGGACCGCCGATCAGGTAGTCGGCGCCGTTCTCGGCGTACTTGCCCATCAGCTTGGAGTTGGCGGAGTAGCCGCCGGTGGCCACGATGATGCCCTTGGAGGCATCGAAGCGGGTCAGATCGCCGGTGTTCTGGTCCTCGCCCACCACGCTGAGCACCTGGCCCTGGTCGTTGGCCAGCAGCTCGATGGCCTTGGTGTTGTAAACGATCTCGATCTTGTCGTTGGCCTTCACCACCTTGTCCATCACCTCGTGGGCGGCGGACTTGTAGTTGGCGGTATCCTTGGCCTTGGTCTTATAGGTGCGGGGGATGGAGTACAGGGCATGCTCGGGGGCGAACACGGCGCGCTTGCCCTCAGCATCGGTGTTGAAGGTGTACTCACTCAGGCCGTTGTCCCACAGCCACTGGAAGGCGTTGATGTCCTCGGCCACAAACTCGCGCACCATGGCCTCGTTGGGCTTGCCGCCGAAGTCGCTGCCGTTCTTCAGGATGTCCTGTACAAAGCTCTCCTGGCTGTCCTCCACGCCGTCCTCCTTCTGGATGACGCTCTCAGCGCAGGCCATGCTGCCGTTGGTGTAGTTCAGAGAGCCGCCGGTCTTGCCGGTGACCTCCAGGATGATGACCTTCTCGGCGCCGTTGGCGGTGGCTTCGCTGGCGGCGGACAGGCCCGCGCCGCCTGCACCGATGATCACCACATCGGCGGTCTCGGTGGCGTCGTACTCGGTGCCGGTCTCGCTGGCAGCCTGGCTGGCGGCCTGGCTGGAAGCCGGGGCGGACGAAGCGGTCTGGGTGCTGCCGCAGCCGGCCAGGCTGGCCGCCATGCAGAGCGCCATGAGCATTGCGATCACGCGTTTCATTTGGTTTCCTCCGTTATTCCTTCTGTTTGTGGGCGGGGCGGCTGTTGGGGCCCCGCGTTTCGCTGGTCTTTTGGCGGGCGCTGTTCTTCCCACCGTCAGACTGTGCTTTGATTATATCAGTTGTTAAATTTTGAACACAATCCGATTTTCAGCCCAAAACTGAATAAAATCATTCCCAACTGCGGCAATATCCTGTTATCATAAAGAAAAAGGAGGTGATGGCCCATGCAGGCCTTCCGGCCGAATCCCATTGTGCGGGACGCACTGAGCGACACACTGGAAAGCTTCCGGTACGACATCCGCCATCTGGGGCTGTTTCGCAGCACGCCGCCCCACCCGGCCAAGACCACCGTGGGCGTAAGCTACAAACTGGTATTTTTATTCCGTGGTCAGGTGCGGTTTGAATCCGGTGCGCTGCAGTTTTCCCTCACCCCGGGCGATGTGCTGATCGTTCCCCCCTTCGTGCGCTACACCGCGTCGGGTACAGGCGAGGAGCCCATGGAATACGGCTATGCCTATTTCGATTTTGCCGACCGGGCAATGGAGACCGACTTTGCCACCCTGTTCGCCTGCTCCTCCCCGGTCTGCCTGCACGGGGTGCTGGATGAATTCCACAGTCAGGCAGCCCATCACCTGATCGACCATCTGGACCCCCAGGCTCCCGGCGCCCACCTCACCGCCCATCTGATTCTGGAGCATCTGATGCTGGGCATGCTGCGCAGCCAGCTGAACGCCGCCCCGGAGCTGGAACGTGTCCTGGCCGACCCCAGTGCCCAGCTGGTGCACCGGTGCATCGACGCGCTGCGCCGGATGGAGCCGTCCGAGTTCACCGTGAACCGGCTCTGTGAAGAGGTACACGTCTCCCAGAGTTACCTGTACAAGTGCTTCCAGAAGGCCATGAACTGCTCGCCCAACCGGTTCCTCACCCTCTACCGGCTCAAGCTGGCTGAGCGGGAGCTCTGCCGCTCCAGCGCCACCATTCAGCAGCTGGCGGAGCAGTACGGCTACACCAGCGCCGCCGCCTTCAGCCACGTGTTCCGGCAGTACTTCGCCGTCTCCCCCGCCGCCTGGCGAAGGGGCAGGCGCAGCGCCATTGAGAAAAAGCCCTGACCAAGCTTTTCCCGGCCCGAAAAATCCGCCCAGGTCTCCCTGCCTCATCGCACCCGTTCTCCCGCAAGCAAAAATGCTCCCCCACCGGGCTTATCCGGCGAGGGAGCATTTTCTTTTCGTAATACTGTCTTAAAAAATACAGATTGTATTTTTACTTCACAACCACCAGTTCATACTCCCGGGTACCCACGCCGATCTTTTCGGCATGCTCGGTGCAGACCCGCCAGTCGGTGATGGGGGCGGAGTCGATGAAATGGTCGCCGCAGCTGCAGAAGCCGGGAGCCTTCAGGTTGTCGTCCAGCTGGCTGCCGGGGATGGGGGGCATGTTGTTGCAGGCGTCGGCGCAGGCCTGGTCCAGAGCCACCGGATCGAAGGAAGCGAACATGCCCACATCCGGGATGATGGGCAGATCGTTCTCACCGTGGCAGTCGCAGTTGGGAGAAACGTCAATCACCAGATTGATGTGGAAGTTGGGCCGGTTCTGCACCACAGCCTTGGCGTACTCGGCAATGCGGCAGTTCAGCTCGTCCACCGCTGCGTCGTAGTCGCCGCCGATGGCGTCGAAGTTGCAGTGAGCCAGGCAGCGGCCGCAGCCCGCGCATTTGTTGTGGTCGATATAAGCGGTGCCGCCCTCGCCGGTGAAGGAGATGGCATCCTGGGCGCAGATCTTGGCGCAGGCATGGCACTTGCGGCAGAGGGACTGATCCACATTGGGCTTGCCTGCGGCGTGCTGCTCCAGCTTGCCGGCCCGGCTGCCGCTGCCCATACCCAGGTTCTTCAGCGCACCGCCGAAGCCGGTGTTCTCGTGGCCCTTGAAGTGATTCAGACTGATGATCACATCCGCATCCATGATGGCCCGGCCGATCTTTGCCACCTTCACGTGCTCGCCGCCCTCCACAGGCACCTCTGCCTCATCGGTACCCTTCAGACCGTCGGCAATGATGATCTGGCAGCCGGTGGAATAGGGAGTGAAGCCGTTTTCCATGGCGGCGTCCATGTGCTCCAGCGCATGCTTGCGGCGGCCCACATACAGGGTGTTGCAGTCGGTCAGGAAGGGGCGGCCGCCCAGCTCCTTGACCACGTCGGCCACCGCCTTGGCGTAGTTGGGGCGCAGGTAGGCCAGGTTGCCCGGCTCGCCGAAGTGAATCTTGATGGCAACAAACTTGCCCTCCATATTGATCTGACCGATGCCCGCAGTGCGGATCAGCTTCTGCAGCTTATCCAGCAGGTTCATACCGGGCTTTGCCCGCAGGTCGGTAAAATAAACCTTTGCCTTTTCCATGCAAATCTCCTCCGTTCAAACATCCTTTTCAAACTCTTATCGCAAAGAGAACACCCGGCCCCGGCCGGATGTTCTCTTTCCTTGTTTTGATTCAGCCACCGCGGCTTACAGGCCCAGCAGGGCGGCCGCCAGCACCACGATGCCCAGAGCGATGCGGTACCAGCCGAACACCTTGAAGTCGTGCTTCTTCACGAAGTTCATCAAGAAGCCGATGGACAGCACACTCACCACAAAGGCCACTGCGCAGCCCAGGCCCAGCACGACCAGCTGCTCGCCAGTGAACGCCATGCCCTCCATCAGGTACTTGACCACCTTCAGGGCGCTGGCGCCGAACATGACCGGGATGGCCAGAAAGAAGGTGAACTCTGCCGCCACCGGACGGCTCGCGCCCAGCAGCAGGCCGCCCACGATGGTGGCGCCGCTGCGGGAGGTGCCGGGAATCATGGCCAGCACCTGCCAGAAGCCGATGATCAGCGCATCCTTATAAGTAAGCTGGTCAATGCTGCGGATGCGGGGCTTTTTGTGCCGGTTCTCGATGAGGATGAAGAACACACCATACAGAATCAGCATGGCCGCAACCACAATGTAGTTGTACAGATGCTCCTCCAGCCAGTCGTCCAGTAAAAGGCCCAGCACCATGGCGGGCAGGGTGGCCACCACAATCTTGAACCACATCACCCAGGTGTTTTTCTTGATATATCCCTTCGACTTATCCGCGCAGAAGGGCCAGAGCTTGGGGAAGAAAAGCACCACCACTGCCAGGATCGCGCCCAGCTGAATCACCACCCGGAACAATTCCAGGAAGGACTCGTCGAATCCCATGTTCAGATACTTTTCCGCCAGGATCAGATGCCCGGTGCTGCTCACCGGCAGCCATTCGGTGATCCCTTCAATGATCCCGTACAGGATCGTTTTAATCCATTCCATTGTTTCGCCTCGCTTGTTTTCTGGCATTTGTCACCTGCCGGGGGTCCGGCAGGTACCATAACAGTATACCACAGGAAAGTGCAAAACAGAACGCCCTTTTTCTGCTGGGCTCTTCCTTTTCCGGATAAAATACAGTATAATCGGAGTAATCGAAGGATGTGGGCCGCCCGTGGGGCTTCGGGCCCATATCTCGCTGTTTTTTTCAATTTTTTTATGCTATAAAAGAGGTGTTTTCTTGAATATCCTTGTTGTAGGCTGCGGCCGTGCCGGCGCCAATATCGTGCGTATCCTGGAACAGATGGGCCACGAGGTCTCGGTCATGGATTCCAGCCCGGATGAGCTTCAACGGCTGGAGGGCGTGGACGGCTACCATTTTTCCGGCGTAGCCGCGGTGGGCATTCCCATCGATATCGACGACCTTCGTCAGGCCGGCATCGAAACCTGTGACGCGGTGGCCATCGCCACCCCGGACGACAGTGTGAACATCATGGTGGCCCAGATTGCCAAAAACATCTTTCATGTGCCCCGGGTCATCACCCGTGTGACCGACCCCGCCCTGAAGAACTTCTTCACCAAGGAGTTCGGGCTGCGCACCGTGTGCACCACCAGCCTGACGGTGGAAAGCATGCTGCTGGGCCTGTTGGACGATCAGGAATCCCGCAGTGTGACCATCGGCGCAACCACCACCGCATTTGTCACCGTTCCGGTGAGCCTGCGGGACGTGGGCCACAGCCTGAACCGCATCCGCCCGCCGGAGGGCGACCTGCTCTACGGCGTATTGCGGGCCGACACCACCGTGGAACTGGCGGTGGAGCCCATGCCGGTGCTGGAAGAGGGCGACCAGATCATCTTCGCCCGCATCGCAGACTGAGGCACAAAGCAGCAAGGAAGAGGAATCAATTATGAGAGTAATGATTGTCGGCGGCGGCAAGGTGGGCTACTACATGGCAAAGACCCTGCTTGACCACGGCCACCAGCCCATCGTGATCGAAAAGGACCGCAAGCTGTGCAACCAGGTGGCCAATGACCTGGACATCCCTGTGACCCAGGGCGACGGCTCCACCGTGGAATATCTGGAGGCCGCGGGCTGCGGCCGCTGCCAGGCTCTGGTGGCAGTAACCGGCCGGGACGAGGTGAATCTGATCACCTGCCAGATTGCAAAGCGGGTCTTCCATGTGGAAAAGACCGTGGCCCGTGTCAACAACCCCAAAAACACCGAGGTGCTGCGCCGCCTGGGCGTGGACATTGCTGTGTCCAGCACCGATAACCTGGCCCGCATTCTGGAGCGCGAGGTGGAAACCGCCGCCATCCAGCAGGTGCTGAACCTGGCGGGCGGCACCGCCACCGTGTTCGAGATCCAGATTCCGGACCGGTTCAAGTACAACGGCAAAAGCCTGGCGCAGATTCCCATTTCGGAATCCGCCGTTATCATCGCCATCACCCGCGCGGGCGAACTGCTGATTCCACGTGGTAACACCCAGATCCTGAATGGCGACAAGGTGCTCTGCGTCGCGCGGGACACCGCGATCCATGAATTGATGCAGGACTGGGGCCTGGCCAACGGCTGACGCCATTTCCCGCCTGTTTACAAAGGAGGTCCGTACCCGTGCTGCGTTTTACCGCGAGTGCCGGCGGCGCCCGGGTGGTGGCCCTTTGGCTGCTGCTTCCCGGCGCGGTGCTGGCCCCCTTTGTTTTCTGGCAGACCTTCTGGGGCGGCGTGCTGTTTTGTGCCGTCTGGCTGTTTTTCTGTGCGGTGTGTGTGCCGCTGCACCTGTCCACCGTGCGGGGCAGCGTCTCACTGGGTGAGGTGCGCATCAGCCGGGGCATTCTGTTCAAATCCAGCCGCCGGGTTCCCACCCGGTTTGTGACGGGTGTCTGCCGCATCCGCACCCCGCTGCTGGCACTCACTCACAGCAGCCTTCTGGTGGTGTACACCAGTGGCTGTGTGCTGTTCCTGCCCCCGGTCTCGGACGAGGATGCCGGCCCGCTGATTCATGCACTGGGAGGAGGCAGCCTATGAGCACTGTACGCGCCCAGGGGCGCTTCCACATCGTTTTTATCGTCAAATACATTCGCTATGGCCTGATCCTCTGCCTGGTGCCCATGCTCCAGGCGCTGATTGCCTTCGACCTGCCCAGCCTGACCAAGGCTCTGCGGCAGGATGCCGCCATCCTGGTGGGGATGGCGCTTTTTTCGTTTGTCATCTGGCGGCGGTGCGGCTTCTTGCTCACCCACCGTCAGCTCACCCTGCGCCGGGGTATCCTCTGGCACCGCCAGCAGGTGATCCGCCCGTCGCAGCTGGCCGTCATCCAGCTGGACCGGCCCATCTATCTGCGGCTGGTGGGCTGCACCCGGGTGCGGCTGTTTGCCGCCTCCAGCGCCGCCTTCGGCCAGGTACAGTTCTTCCTGCCCCGCCGCCAGGCCGCAGTGCTGGCGGAATGCCTGATGCCGGTGCAGTCGGCCTCCTCCTTTTTCGCTCCCACCGGGGCCGAGCGGCTGCGCTTCACCATGCTCAGCGCCAACCTGGTCACCACCTCGCTTCTGGTGGTCTTCAGCGCCCGGCAGACCCAGGATCTGATCGGCAACAACCTGGGCGTGGACCTGGGCTCGCTGGCCATGGCCAACCTGGGCCGTCTGGAACGGTTGGCCGAGCTGTTTCTGCCCGCCGGTGTGGCCTGGCTGTTCACCCTGATCTTCACCCTGTGGGGCATCGCCCTGTTCTTTTCCCTGCTGGCCACCGCCAACTTTCGGGTAAGCCGCAGCGGCGGTGTAATCCTCGCCAAGGGCGGGCGCATCAATCTGACCGAACGGCGCATCCTGGCCTCTGCGGTGAGCTATTGCGACATCCGCGTCACCCCCATCTCCCGGCTGCTGCGCCGGTACCCGGTGTTTCTGTGCGCCGGAAGCTACACCGGCGCAGACCTGCCCATTCTGGTCTACGGCAAGGGACGGGATGCTCTTTTGCAGGCGCTGATGCCTCAGTTTATCCCCCCGAGACCGGTGGCGGGTATCACCGCCAACCGCAGCTGGCCCCAGTTTCTGTGGAAGAGCGGCGCAATGCTTGCCTTCTGCGGCATGCTGTGTGTGGTATCGGTGTGGAAGATGCCTCAGCTCACCCCGCTGCTGCTGGTCCCGCTGGCCGTCTGCGCCGGTCTGACGGCCGCATCGGTGGAGGGCTGGTTCACCGAGGGCGTGGCCCGCAACTCCAACGGCACTATGGCGGTGTGCTACACCCGTCTGTTCAGCCGCCATCAGCTGTGCGTCTTCACACCAAACCTCTCGCTGGCCTGGATGCAGACCCCCTTCTCGGAGGCGGTGGGCCGCTGCACCCTGACCATTCACCTGCCCTGCCGCCGCCGCATCCGGGTGCGCAGCATCAAAAAGCTGGCGGCAGACCACCTGCGGCTGGTGGCCTGAGGGTGTTATCACTGTTCTCATCGCCAAGGAGGCGGAATTTGCTTTGTATCGCTATGTGATTTTTGATCTGGACGGAACCCTTTTGAATACGCTGGAGGACCTGGCTGCCGCAGGCGAATACGTCTGTGCCCAAAACGGCTGGCCCGCCCACACGCTGGACGAATACCGCTATTTCGTGGGCAACGGCATCCCCAAACTCTGCGAGCGGTTCTCCCCTGCGGACCAGCGCAGCCCCGAGCGACTGGCCCGGACGCTGGAACAGTTCACCCGCTACTACGATGCCCACAAGGAGGACGCCACCGCGCCCTATCCGGGTATTGATACCCTGCTGGATGCCCTGCAGGCCGCTGGCGTGGTCTTCGGCGTACTCACCAACAAGGCCCATCCCCTGGCCAAGGGCGTGCTGGAGCACTATTTCCCCGGCCGTTTCACCTTTGTGCAGGGGGCTCTGCCCGGCATTCCGGTGAAGCCGGACCCCACCGGTCTTCACCAGCTGATGGCTGCCATGGGCGCGGATGCTGCCTCCACCCTCTTTGTGGGCGACAGCAACGTGGACATCCGCACCGCCAAAAACGGCGGTCTCGCGGGCTGCGGCGTGCTCTGGGGCTTCCGCACCGAGGAGGAGCTGCGCGGCGAAGGAGCGAACCATATTGCCGCCGACCCCGCCGCGCTGGCGCGGATCATTCTGGAATAACCGGATTGCCTAAAAGCACTGTTTCTCTTTTACATAGGCAGACATCCCGCCGCGCTGCATGCCCGGCTTCTAAA